>CAYVHW010000048.1:0-7306 GCA_964451435.1 uncultured Nitrososphaeria archaeon
GGCCGCTATGGAACCCCAATCCCCTTCGGATTCCTTAGAGATGGTGAGAGGCATGTTATCATGAAGCTCGATGAGATCGATCCAAAGGAATTCGACGCCCTAATAATTCCAGGCGGATTCTCACCCGATAGGCTTAGGGTGATTCCAGAGGTTTTGAAGCTAGTTAAAGAGTTTCATAAGAGGGGGAAGCTTATCGCGGCGATCTGTCATGGCCCACAGGTCTTGATCTCGGCTGGAATAGTCAAGGATAGGAGGATGACATGTTATGAGGCGGTTAAGGATGACCTCGTAAACGCTGGCGCGATCTATGTCGATGAGCCGGCCGTCAAGGATGGGAACATCATAACCGCTAGGGTTCCAGATGATTTACCCGAATTCTGTAAGCTGATAATAGACTCTCTCAGCCATTGAAGCTCATTCTAGGATCACAAGTTCGAGGGGTGACGTGGGCCTCAGGGGATACATCTGACCCAAACCTCTAGAAACGTATAGGATTTCATCATCTCCAAGCCTGTAAAGCCCCCTCGTGTAGATCGAGTTCGAGAATATTGTCACCCCACCTATCACGACCCCGCCGTGAGTGTGTCCGGCTAAAATGATTTTCCCATCGGCGGATTTTGCGGCATTCGGGTCATGCGTTAGGATCAGATCTCCCTTGATGTTGCTTGGATAATTTCTATCATCTCTCCAATCGACTCCAAATATCCTACCTATTCTCGTATCGGCGAATTCATCTCTCAGAACCTTGAATCCGAGGTCTTTGAGCATGGCCACGAGTTCTCCAGCCCTCCCACACCAATAATCGTGATTTCCCAAGACCGCATACTTCTCCTCTGCTTCGAGCTGGGATAGGTATCGGCGAACGGGCTTTAAGGAGTTTGTGAATTCATCGATGATATCTCCTCCGAGCAGGATCATATCTGGATCCTCCTCCCCTAAAATCCTCACGACCTCCCGCTCAACCACTCCAAAATCATGCGTATGCGTGTCAACGATGAACGCGAGCTTCGAGCCCAATCCTATCTCAAGCTTCGTCTTCAATATTCTCTGTGTCTCCAGATATGAGTATAGGGTTGCCGAGGAGATTATGGCCGCCGCCGAGATCAGGAACTCTCTCCTCGATAACTTCAAGATGTCTCCACCTCCACTCACTCCTCTGAGAACTCGTCTAGCCTGAGCTGGGCGATCTTTGAGAGGGTTTTCCAAGTGGATCTGATATGCGGGTCTTTGAGGCAACCCTTCCTAAGCCTCTCCATGAGATAGCTACGGGTCTTGGGATCGGATGGATAGCCGGAGCCGAAGTCTCCGAGCTCGGCTTTCAGCCTCTCGATCAAGCTATCCCTCTCATGCTTTGCGATTATCGAGGCGGCGGATACGATGGGATACTTCTCATCAGCTCTATGCTCTAGGATTAGGGCGCATCTATGCCTCATGAGCTTGGAGATAAGATCCCTGAACTCCTCATAGTTCGTCGATGGGAGGTCTATGTAGGCGGCGTCGGGCTTGAGGGCATCGATTATCTCGGCGAAGATCTTGGCCTCAAGCCTGTTAAGTCCCTCCGCCCCACTCCTCTTAGTCGATTTATCGACGGTCTCGGCGTCGAGGGCCACGACCTCAACCCTCTCAGCCTTCTCCCTTATGAGCTTGGAGAGCTGGGCTCTAGCCTCAGGTTTGAGCTTCTTCGAGTCCTTCACCCCAAGCTCGACCAGCTCCTCAACCTCTCTATGATCCATTAGGACGCCCGCTACCACCATCGGCCCTATCACCGCCCCCCTCCCAGCCTCATCTATCCCACAGATCTTCAACCCCTCATCTCCTCACGCTCATCGAGGCTCTGCGAGCTCATGCCTCATCATACCAACCATCTCTAGGAGGACGGAATCTGATTTAATCTCTTTCCCACACCGTTACGCCTCAAGGAAAAGAGACTTTTAAGCGGGCTTAATTGCCTCAATACGAGGGAGTGGGTCGATTTTAGCCGTTTTCTAATACATGAATTTGTCCTTCCACTTATTCAGCTCCTCAACCGATCTCCTGACATCTGAGAATAGGCTCAGAGCCCGATCAACGTCTTTCACCGAGACCTCATCTCTCCCCTCCGCCTTCGCCGCCTCATAGCTCGGAGTCAATAGCTGGACTGCGTATCTGAGGGTTGACTGGACCCCTATCTCGGTTAGCTTCTCCATGGCCTCCTCCGAGACCTTAACCCCCTCCTCCTTAGCCCTTATCTCAAGTATCTTCCTGATCTCATCCCTCGTATATGGCCTCGTGCTTATGATGAGCATTCGGTCGAGCATGTCGAGCGGGATTCCATGAGGCGACGTTATATCGGTTCCCCTAACCCTCGTTATACCCCTATTGCTCGCGAAGATCATTATCGGCGCGAGCTCGCTCTCCATGGCCGCATTCAAGAACGAATAAGCCTCGATATCCAATAGGTGGACCTCATCGATGAATAGTACTCCCGGAATTATCTCAGCCGTCCCCTCCTCAACCCTCTTCTTCACCATCTCGTCTACATCCCTCCTAACCTCGCTGTCGATCTCCTTGGTCGGGGGACCTCCAAGCAATAGGCTGAATAATCCGCCGCTCCTAGATTGGGCGCTGATTTGATCGAGATCGTGTAGGGTTAGGACGTAGACGAACTCCTTCTCCTTCTCGACTGGGCCGCTCGGCCTGGGAACGGGCTTCTCTCCAAGACCAGCGATATCGTATTTCTCCGCCGCCTCCTCCGATCTACCAACCCTCGTAACCCTACCCGTCTCAGCGTCTATCGTTATGACATCTCCAACCGTTATTCCTTGTTGAAGTATGTAGGATGCTATTGTGGCCCCAGCCCTGAAGACTCTCCGATCATCCTTTGTGGTTAACCCGATCACGACGTGATCTGGAATCTCTTGATATGGATTGTATGGATGTTTTCTAGTTTTTATCTCGAGCTGGGTCACCTCGCCCTCATACACTCTCCTCTTCTCCCTAAGCTTCACTCCAATCGCCTTCCTCATGGCCTGGGTCAAGACCTCGGTCTTCTTGAGCTCCGATGAATAGATCTCCGATCCGCTGAGAGCGACGAATGGGACATCCTTACCGAGCTCCTTCGCGATCGCATAGGCTATCGCCGTCTTGCCTGTTCCGGGTGGACCTGCGAATAGGACTGCTCTACCCGCCATCTTTCCGCTTTTGATCATCCTGACGATTATCCCAGCCGCTTCCCTCGCCTCTATCTGGCCTACAAGCCCGTCTCCAACAGGCTTTGCCTTCAATCCATCGAGTCCAAGTCCCTTGACGTGGCTGTGCGCTCCAACCCTTAGAAACCTTTGACGCGGGTAGCTCGTGATGTCTTCGAGCATCCTTACATCACCAAATTATCGTGGGCTGAAACCTCAATAAAGATTTAACCTCGGCTTGAAATCGCTTGGAGATGGTCAAGTTAATATCTCCCCCTTCACTTGAATATAATCGGCATGACAAGCTTTCACCCACTTCTCGTCGGAATCCATCCTAGAAGTGAGAGGCTGATAAAGACATTTAGGGCGTATTCCCGTAAGAAGATAGGCTTCGATGAATTGAGTAAAGTTCTTGAGAGGGAGTCGAGGGAGATAATCAAGCTCCAACTAGACTTGAATTATAGGTATGTGATCGATGGGATGCTCAGATGGCACGATCTCCTAAGACCGCTCGCCGAGAAGCTTGATGGGGTTGAAGTGGATGGTCTTTCAAGATGGTTTGACAACAACCTATTCTATAAGAAGCCTGTGATCGTGGGCGAGGTTAAGAGAACGAATAAGATCTTGAAGGAATACGTATATCCAAGCGAGGTCCCCGATAGGAGATTTAAGCTGGTCTTACCCGATCCATTCACCTTCACATCGCTCTCAGAGCTTGGGAAAAGGAGGTTCGATGATGTCCTCTTCGAGGTCTCCAAGGCCATGAATGAGGAGATTAGGGAGATGGAGGTGGAGATGGGGCTTGGGCAGGTTCAGTTATCCGCCCCCTCACTCGTCTGGAGAAAACTCGATGAAGACTCCCTAGAGCTTGCTAAGGATGCGGTGGATGAATGCCTTAAGGGGGTTTCGGCTGAGAAGATGATCCACCTACCCTTTGGAGACGCATTAAACTCCTTTCCACAGATCCTCGACGCGAGGGTGGATGTAATTGGATTCGACATGACCTCAACCAAGCTTAAGGAGCTGAGAGAATATAGAATTGACAGAGGTGTTGGGCTGGGATTCGTCGATGGGAGAAATAGCCTGATCGAGGATGTCGAGTTTGTGAGGAGGATGGTTGAGGATTATCTTGAGGCGAATGAGCCTGAGATGATCTACATAACCCCGAGCTGCGACCTAGAATATCTTCCGAGGAGTGTCGCCGATGAGAAGGTCAGGCTTCTAAAGAAAATCGTCGATGAGCTTGAGGAGGTTGAGTGAGTCGATGAAGCTCTTCCCAACACAGGAGGTTGGAAGCCTCTCGAAAGCACCGTTCTTGAAGAAGATAACTAGGGAGAGGATCGAGGAGACTAGGAGGTGGGGTGAGTTACTCGGAGTTGAGGGATTGGATGAACTTCTAAATCTGTTAAGAGATCCAGATAAAGCGTATAGGAATATGGATAAGCTCTACGACTATGCATCGCTCTTCGCGATAAGATTCTTCGAGAAGGCTGGATTAGATGTGGTCTGGGATGGGGAGCAGAAGAGGATAGAGATGTATGAGTATCCATTGAGCTATGTAGAGAACTTCAAGTTCCTAGGGGTTGTAAAGGTTTGGGACAACGAGTTCTACAGGAAGGGAGCGTTCACGGGAGAGCCCAAGCTCAAGAAGCCATACCACCTAGACGAATTCATCTTCGTCAAGAAGCATGCGAGGAGAGAGGTTAAGATACCGATAACCGGAGCATACACCTTGGCCGACTGGTCCTTCGACGAACATTACATCAAGAGATACTTGGATCTAGACGACCCGATTGAAGCTAGGAGGAGAGCGAAAGAGGATCTGGTGATGGATCTGGCGAAGAACATCCTAAGGCCGAACATCTTGGCCTTGGTCGAAGCTGGGGCTAAGAGGATTCAGATAGATGAGCCTGCTGTCACGAGTAAGCCTGATGAAGTTCCATTAATGGTCGAGGCGTTGAATGAGTCCGTCAAGGGGATTGATGCGAAGATAACATTACACGTCTGCTATAGCGATTATCGGATGCTCTTCCCCCACATCGCCGAAGCCAGGTTAGATCAAGTCTCGATCGAGTGCGCGAATAGGGATACGATTGAACTTGGATTAGATGATGGGAGGAGGAGAGGTTACCACATATTAGACTACTTTAAGGAATATACTCCATGGCTTGAGGTCGCCGTCGGGGTTATAGACGTTCACACAGACTTCATAGAATCTCCGGAGCTCGTTAGGGATAGGCTGATCTATGCGGCGAGTAGGCTTGGAGATGAATCTAAGATCGTGGCATGCAATGACTGCGGCTTGAGGACTAGGAGCTGGGGTGTGGCCTTCAAGAAGGAGGTAAACCTTGTTAAAGGAGCGGAACTCGCAAGGAAGATGTTTAAATGATCATCTAGTTCTACGTCTCGAGACCCCGACAGCCGTCCCAGTTCTCCCGGTGGTTCTGGTTCTCTGGCCTCTAACCTTCAATCCAAGCGAGTGTCTGACGCCTCTCCAAGACTTTATCCTCATCTCCCTCCTAATATCTTCCTTGATCGTGTAGACTAGATCCGATCCATAGAGGTGTAGATCCTTACCCGTCAATAGATCCTTTCTCCTATTCAGGAGCCATGATGGAATTCCATGAGCAAGAGGATTCTTGGCCACCTCCTCAAGCCTCTTAAGCTCCTCCTCGCTCAAGTAGCCTAGCCTCTTCTCAGGATCTATTCCAGCAGCCCTAGCCAAGGCGTATCCAAGCATGACGCCGATCCCCTTCACCCTCGTGAGCGCGTAGGGAACCTTTAGAGATCCATCTAGATCTGTTCCCATGAATCTTACGACCAGCTTGAACTCTTCCCTCGTTGTAGCCATCTCTCGGCCACAGATGATTTCCAGAAGTTTATAAGGATTGAATCGATCGCGATCGTATGGAGATGTATATCCCCTTAGCCATTAAGCTTCTCAAGTATTGGAAAAATCCGGCGAAATTCTCCGCGTAAGCCCCCTGTTCAGTGAGTTCGCCTTAAATAGTAGTTAATGTGGATAAGTTTTGAAGAATCATGATTCAGGGAATTGAGTGGATAATCGTCGCCGCGATAATCGTCTTCCTCCTATTATGGGGACCCTCAAAGCTACCTAAGATCGCGAGATCCTTAGGCGAGGCCAAGAAAGAGTTTCAGAAGGCGATGAAGGAAGCTGAAGAGGTGAAGCAAGAGGGAAAGCAGTTTGCCACCGAGGTTAAGGAGGCCGCCGTCGAGCCCATAAAATCCGTCGCAACCACCGCCGCAGAGGAGGTTAGATCCGCTGAGGATAAGTTGATCGAGGTCGCAAAGGCTTTAGGTATTCAGACCGAGGGCAAGACTAGAGATCAGATCGCCAAGGAGATCATCGAGAAGACGAAGAAGTAGTTTCATATAAGTGAGCTGAGATGGCGTTACTCGGCCCCGAACTCCTAGTCTTGCTAATATTATTCATAATCTTACTTAGGCCAAAAATCATAACCGAGATCGGCAGAGGGCTGGGTGAGCTAGTTAGGGAGTTTAAGCGTGGAGAATCTGAGAAGGAGAAGAGAAAACTTGTCAAGGTTGCGGAAGATCTTGGAATAGATCCGAGGGAGAAGAGTGATGAGGAGCTTTTAGAGGAAATTAGGAGAAAACTTTTCGCCCAGAATCCTCAGGGGGAGGTTGGGGATGCCTGAGAGGGAGGAGAAGCCTAAAGACATGAAGGAGATGACCCTACTCGAACATCTAATCGAACTCAGGGATAGGCTTAAGGTATGCTTGATAACGGTCGGAGTATTAACCATGATAATGCTGGTCTTTCCAGCACAACTCAACTTAGGCTGGGAGGCCCTCTACGCCTATAAGCCCATGGTCTCCCTAGTCTTAGACATCTTGAGAGAGGCGGTCTTGCCGGAGGGCATGAGGCTCATAGGTCTCACAATAACGGGTCCACTCGAACTATATTTCACAGCATCTCTCATCTTCGCCCTGGCCTTCAGTAGCCCTGTGATTGGCTATGAGATATTCAAGTATGTCGATCCAGCCCTCTACCCGCATGAGAGGAGGATGATATACCCGTTTATGGCCGCCTTTCTAGGGCTCTTTATAGGGGGATTGCTCTTCGGATTATACATCATAACCCCCGCCACCTTCAAGGC
>CAYVHW010000049.1:0-7215 GCA_964451435.1 uncultured Nitrososphaeria archaeon
TCTAGGGCTAGGGGAGACCATGGCCCATGGAGCGACTACGACCTCCTCCTAATAGGCGACTTCAAGGAACCATATCTCGATAGATTGAAGACCTTACTCGACCTAACCCAGGAGATTAGGATCCCGATCGAGCTACATCCATACACCTTGGAGGAGGCGTTGAAGATGCTTGAGCGGGGGAATCCATCGATCGTCGACGCGGTCGAGGAGGGGAAACCCATCCTAGTCAGAGAGGGCTGGGAGAAGATCCTCGAAAGATATAGGAGCATGAAGAGGCGGGGGAAGCTTAAGAGAACCCGCACCTCAATAACCTTCTAGATAGCTTAAAACATCCTCTCCAAGACCTAATTAAGGATTTACCCCTCGCCTCATCGATGAGATCGAATCTTGAGAAAGTCTTGAAAGAGGTAGCGAGAGGCTTGGTATATGTTGATTCAAACAATCTTCATCTATCCCATACTCTACGCTGAGAGGCCAAAGCATGTAAGGGATCGAGATAAGGTCTAAAAGCGGCTATGGAGGATTAAGTGTGAGCCGGGGTAGCCAAGCCAGGATCAAGGCGCGGGCCTTGAGACGATCCACTTAGCAAGGAAGCCCGTGGCCCCTTGGGGCCGCGCGGGTTCAAATCCCGCCCCCGGCGTCCAAATCTTAGCTCAGCTCGACGCGGCTCCCATCTACTTCAATTTCTCTAAGATTATCGCTGGGCAGATCCTCGTCACTCCGTGGATGGATTCAAGCCTCTTAACGAATCTCGCCAGCTCATCCGAGTCCTTGAGCCAGCATTCGAGGAGGATCATGTGGTCTCCGCTCGCCGAGTATAGGCTTAGAACCTCATCCATGGCCTTAAGCTCCTCTATCACGGCGATGAGGCGCTCAGGAGCCGTGTCCAAGCCTATTAAGGCGTCGACCTCGAATCCAAGCTTCCTCGGATCCACCTCGACCGTATATCTCCTAATGACCCCCCTCTCCTCAAGCCTCTTAACCCTCTTCCTAATCGCCGTCTCAGATACTCCGAGGGCCTCGCCGAGCTTGACGTATGGGGTCCTCGAGTTCTTCATTAGGAGCTTGACGAGCTCTAGGTCCGAGAATCGAACCATAATGTTTATTATACAAACCAAATAATAAAGATGATGTGAGAATATGGTTGAGGAAGTTGAACCAAGCCTACCCCGACTGGGGGAGAAGATTCCAAGCTTCGAGGCTCAGACGACGAGTGGGAGGATAAGGTTTCCGGAGGATTATAGGGGTAAGTGGGTGGTCTTATTCTCCCATCCAGCCGACTTCACCCCGGTCTGCACAACCGAGTTCGTCGCATTCCAGAAGCGTTATCAGGAGTTCAAGAAGCTTAACTGCGAGCTAATCGGATTAAGCATAGATCAAGTCTTCAGCCACCTAAAGTGGAAGGAGTGGATAAAGGAGAGGCTCGGGGTGGAGATAGAGTTCCCGATAATAGCCGACGGTCAAGGAAGGATAGCGAGGCTCCTCGGAATGATCCATCCAAGCAAGGGGACGAACACGGTCAGAGCAGTCTTCATAGTGGATCCAAAGGGGATATTGAGGGCCATGATCTACTACCCACAAGAGCTTGGAAGAAACATGGATGAGATCCTAAGAGCCGTGAAAGCCCTCCAGATATCGGATGAAAAGGGTGTGGCCATGCCGGCGAACTGGCCGAACAACGAATTGATAGGAGACAAGATCATAATACCTCCCGCGAGCGATGAGAAGGCGGCTAAAGAAAGGTTGGAGAAGGCGGAGGCAAGGGAGTTTGAGTGCTATGACTGGTGGTTCTGCTACAAGAAGATCGGTTGATGGAACATGAGCTTGAAAGAATTTCTGGATAGGTTGAATGAAGCGATAGCGAGAGAGCTTCAAGTGAGCATCCAATACATGTGGCAACACGTCTCATGGAAGCATCCAAGGAAGGAGGTAAGAGATGAGCTCAAGAAGATAGCGATAGTGGAGATGAGGCACGCCGAAGACATAGCGGAGAGATTGGTGGAGCTGGGAGGAACCCCAACCACGAAACCGGCTGAGATAAGGATCGGCGAAGACGCGAGGGAGATGATCGAGCGAGATATGAGGGATGAGGAGGGAGCGATAAAACTCTACACGGAGATAATCAAGGAAGCAGAAAAGCTTGGAGACGAAGCAACGGCAAACCTATTCAAGAAGATACTCGAAGAAGAGAAAAACCACCTAGAATACTTCATGAAAGCCTTGAGACAGCTCTAAAGAGACGCCTTGAATGACTTGGAAACTCCAAATCATAGATGTGAGATCAGCAAAATAACCAACCTATTTTTCGAAAACCTTTTCCACTCCAGCTCAATATAATATTGAGGGGCATGTCAGCCAATCATCCAGAGCTTCTGAAACTCTCCTCCCCGATAAGATGTAAGATCTTGGAGAGAGTTAACAAGTTTAAAGCCAAGATTTAGTTCGATGGGAGGATCGAATACGCACACATAAACAACACGGGAAGACTTCGAGAACACCTGATTAGGGGTAAGACGGGATTCTGCCTGAGATTTGAGAAGCCCAAGAAGACAAAATATAGATTATTCTCGATAGAGGTGGATGGCTACGGAGCATTAATCGACACATGGATTCAGGGAAAGGCTTTCGAGAGATCCCTAGATCTAAAGCTGATCCCATGGCTAAAAGGCTACAGGATAATTAAGAGAAACGTGAGGCTGAACAAGTCGATAATAGACTACCTACTGAGACGTGGAGACGAGGAAACATACCTAGAGCTCAAGAGCGCGGTTCAAAGGATCGATGGATACGCCTCTTACCCGGATGCACCGTCAATCAGGGCTAGGAGGCAGCTAAGAGATCTGATAAGATATGTGGAGGATGGAGGGAGGGCGACGATAGTATTCATGATTGGATTAAGGGACGTAATAGGATTTAGGCCGAACAAGGATGTGGATCTGGAGATTCATAAATTACTGCTAAGGGGATCGCAAATAGGATTAGAGATTAGGGCCATAGGAGTCTATTATGATCTGCACCGATCCTCGATAAGGCTATGGAATCCAGACGTGAAGACGCTTATCTAGAATCCCAAGATTTATTAACAATCCTGATAGATGATGGATGCGGGACATGATAGAGAATCTGCGAATATGGAACTTCAAATCTATAAGAGATCTCAACCTCAAGTGCAGCAGAATAAACGTCTTCATAGGAGAACCAAACACGGGTAAGTCAAATATACTCGAAGCCCTTGGAATGCTCTCATTTCTAGGCCACGGAGGAAGTCTGAAAGACTTCATAAGATTTGAGACAATGCCCGACATATTCTACAACAAATCCATAGAGGATCCCATGGGGATATTATTCGACGGAAAGTTATTTACGTTAAAATTCGTGGACGGGAAATTCAGAGTAGAATTTCAGCAAAAGTTCGTGTTTGACCTAAATTATTCTGGAGAAGTTCTACCCTCTCATCGACCCAAATTTTTACCTGAGTTAAGGGTAATGTTCAAATTTTATAGATTCAAAATTCTGAAAGAATTTGCTGATAAGCCAGTGGAATATCTTTCGCCCCCTAATGGCCTCAACTTATTGGCGTTAATTATGGTAAATAGGCTTGTGAGATCGACCATTAGCAATCTATTCAAGGGCTTTGGCTGGAAGCTTGTGGTCAGACCGCATGAGGGGAGAATCGAATTCCAGAGGGAGATCGACAACATAGTGGTTTCACTCCCATATCTTAATCTCTCGGACACGCTTCAGAGAATAATATTCCATCTGACAGCGATACTCTCGAATAAGAACTCCGTGATAGCGTTTGAGGAGCCTGAGGCTCATGCATTCCCATACTACACGAGGTTCCTCGCCGAGCAGATAGCGTTGGATGATAGGGGAAACCAATACTTCATCTCAACCCATAACCCGTATTTCCTCCAGTCGATAATCGAGAAGTCTAAAATGGATGCCTCCATTTTCATAACATATCTTAAGGAGGGTGAGACCAGGGTTAAGCAATTCACGGGCAAGGAGTTGGAACGCCTTTTAGAATACGATGTCGATGTATTCTTTAACCTCGAATCCCCGATCGAGGGATCTCCATGAGATATCTAGCCGAGTGCAGGCCAGATACACTATTGGTAAAGTTCTTAACAGGTCGGAGAGCGATCCATCGAGGAGGAAAGACTAGGTTGATCAAAAAGATGATCCAGTCAAGTGAGCCATCCAAAAGGATTGATAGATGAAGATCCTCAAAGCCCTCAGCCACCCCTATTAAGGAGATTTAAACTGCTATCCGATGAACGGTCTGCAAGATTAAAGATCTATGAGGATAAAAATGGAAATAGGATAATAATGTTGTCGCCGAATCTCGAGGAGTGGATTATAGGCTCGGCGAGAGAGATTGGATTAAAGCTGAAATCATATGGTCTACCGGAAAAGGGTGGAGACCTTCACAGAATCATAAACCTAGATCTTAGGAAGTTTCAAGATCTCATACTAGACCTCAAGGATAAGAGTCCTAGGATGAAGAGTCTCTCAAGGGATTTTGAGAGATTCATAGCATGATCATTCTAAGACCTCATCCACTCTTGGCCATCTGGTCTGGTATAGGTTTGGGTTCAGCCTCGGGATAAGCGCGGAGGTTAATGCCTGGATGCTTAGATCCAATCTCTTAACGTGGTTCTTCGTCAAGTATCCTATCGCCCCGACTGCTTCACCTATCCTCTCGATTCCCGTGATCTCCTCCATAACCTCCTCAGCCTCCCTCACCTCCCTTCTCTCCAATCTCTCGATAACCCTTGAAGGAAACTCGAATCCCATGCTCGACCCTAATGTGACTTCGAGTTCACGATCGACTAGGGCACAGACTTGATGGTTCAGGTATCCGGTGATCGTCCATGGATAGGGTATTAGGCCGGCCTCCAACCCAACCCCATAATCCGATCCAGTAACCGAGCTCAGCGCCTGATATGCTCGCTCAACCGCCCCCCTGATCACCTGATCGATCCCTATAGGCTGGGCTGGAATCGAAGGCTTCACCCTAACCGGCTGGATCTCCACCTCGCCGAAGAATCTCTCGAAGACGAGCCTCGCCGCCTCCACCTTAACCGGGTTAAGAGATCCAACAGCCACCCTCATCGAGTAAATGAGGACAGATCCACCTAAGAAGCTTACCAACACGATTCCAACAACATTTACCGAAAGTCATGCCCTCGTGAATGAGATCCCCGGCTAGCCGGCTAAGACTATTTTTATAGAGGGCATCTTTATATAGATGCCGGGTTGATAGTCCACTTTGGTGAGCTCATTGGGTAAGCTCGTCAACGTCTCGGTCAAGGTTCCGGAGGAGCTCAGAGAGATGATGAGGCGCGTGAAGGTCGATTGGAGCGAATATCTCCGAGAGGCGATAAGGGCTAAGATTAGGGAGGAGCTCGCAAAGGAGGCCGGCGAGAAGCTTGACGAGATTAGAAGCAGGGCGGGAAAAGTGCCGACAGACGTGCTCGTGAAATGGATAAGGGAGGAGAGGGAGAGTAAGTGAAGCTCGTAGTTGACGCGAGCGTGGTGGCGAAGTGGATAATCCCAGGCGAGCCTTGGGAAGAGGAAGCAAACAACTTGAAGGGGGCGATCGTCTCAGGACGAGTAAAGGCTTATGCGCCAACCCTCCTAACATATGAACTTGCCTCAGTCCTACTGAAAGCCGTTAAGAGAGGCGTTCTAAAGGCCGCTGATGGAATCGAAGCTCTAAAGGCGGTCGGCTCCCTCGGAATAGATCTAGCTCCAGTGCTGTGGGAGGAGGTCGCCGAGGTCTTCGAAGAGGCGAGTTCAACAAGCTTAACAATCTATGATGCGGCATATCTCTGGTTATCGAAAAAGCTCGACGCGGCCCTAGTCACTGCCGATGGAAAGCTGTGTAAGAAGGGCGGGAGAGTCTCGAAGATAATCTTACTTCAAGATTTAAAGATCTAGAATCACCGAATCCCTTTAATGTGATCTCCCATAACATTTCTAGCATTCACGGCTTAAGTCGATCCAAACAAGGGATTTGGTCTCGGCGATTATGGATAAATAACGCCTACGCAAATGATAGCCGACTCCATTCCAAGAGGTCGGGGATGAGCTCATTCTCCCGAGGGGTTTAATCGGAGGCTTGGTGAGATGGGTCGTGGAATCGGCGCAAAGAGGGCTCTCACAATACTCCTACTCGCCTCCTTCATAGTGAACCTAGGGTTCTCAGCCCTATCCCCCGTCTTCCCCTACCTAGTCCTAGCCCTCAAGGGCGTGCTGAAAGAACTTCCAGAGCTAACCATCGGGATGATCGAAGCTCATCGAGGCGCGTTCGAATTCGGCCTCCTCACCGGAGCCTTCATGGCCACGAGAGCTCCGATGGCCATCTTCTCAGGATTTCTCAGCGACCTATTCGGGAGGAAGCGGATCATAATCTTGGGAATGCTCCTATATCTCGCCTCCGCCACAGGATTCATCCTCGCCCAAGATGTCGCAACCCTGATAATCTTCAGGGCGGTTCAGGGAGTCGCGTCTGGAATGGTTTGGCCGGTCGCAGAGGCATATATCGCAGACATTACCAAGAGGTGGCAGAGGGGTAAAGCCCTCTCAGCCTACACCTCATCGATGCTGATCGCCGAGCTCATAGGCCCCGCAGTCGGCGTCATCGTCTACAAGGCTTGGTGCATCTTCTTCGGCCCATCAGATTATCTGATGGCATTGAAGTCTCCGATAATCTTCCTCGCCTTAATGACCGTGGCCTCATTAACGACCCTAATCTTCCTCCCAACGATTAAGGGAAGATCCAAGTCGAGCAGAGTAAAAGCGGGGATCGAGGAGGTCAAGCTCGCCCTAAGATCTCTCCCGAGAAGCGCTGCTCGAAGCCTAAAGACCATGTACTTCAATGGAGCCGTAAACGGCTTCGGGATGGGGATACTTCAAACCGCCCTAATCGTCTACGCTATAGAGCTCATAGTCAAGGATCCAGGCTACATAGGAATCTACTATATAATCTCCTCGGCTTCAGCATTACCCGCCTCAATACTCTCAGGCTACATAACCGATAGATTGAAGCGGAGGAAGCCCGCGATAATCCTAGGCTACCTAGTCGGGAGGGGAGTCTTCTTCCTAATCCCGCTCATAAGAGATCCCATATTGCTCCTCCTACTCGCAATCCCAGCCAGCATGACCTTCGGAGTATCGGTTCCAGCCATGCGAGCCCTCCAAGCAGAC
>CAYVHW010000050.1:0-7077 GCA_964451435.1 uncultured Nitrososphaeria archaeon
TTGATGAGTTTAAGGAGAGAGGAATAGAGGTCGACTATAAGTTCGTGGATAGGAGGATCGATCCGAAGGATTACGAGCTCGCCTTAAGAGACGCCGCGAAGGTCGCCGACATAGTCTTCCTAGACGCTTTCCTAAAGGAGGACATCGCCAGAAAGGTTGCGAAAGACTTTCCAGACGTTGCCTTCGCCGCTGGAAGTGAGTATCTCCCAACCCCGCCGAACTTCGCGGTCTTCGATAACTGGCTCCATCAACCCGCCTTCCTAGCGGGGATAATCGCTGGAAAGATCACTAAGACGAATAAGATAGGGGTCGTCGCCGCCATGCCTATAAACGAGGTCAATAGGATAGTTAACGCGTTCATCGCAGGGGCCAAGACCGTGAATAAGGATGTTAAGGCTAAGGTCGTCTACCTCCTAGGAAACATACCTCCAGGAGAGTCTCCATGGTATCATCCGGCGACGGCGAAGAGGCTCGCCAAGACCCTAATCGACCTAGGATGTGACGTGATATTTGCTGAGAGGGTTGGGGCTGAGGAAGCCGCCATGGAGGCTCACGCCGCCGGCAAAGATGTCTGGATCATAGGTAATATGGCCGACCAGTATTCGAGGGCTCCGGACGTGACCATAACTAGCTTGGTCTGGGATATGAGGCCAACGGTTAGAGTGGCGTTTGAGAGAGTTTTAGCGGGGACATTCACGGCCGATAATCTCGGAACGTATTCGTGGATGTGCTTTAATGGATCATATCTAGCTCCATTCCACCATTTCGGTAAGCCGTCTCCACCGCTGACCAAGGAGATCTTAGACCTAGTAAAGGAGTGGGAGACTAAGATTAGAACTGGGATGACGTGGATTCCGATAAATGAATCTCCTCCAAAATCCGATTTCTAGAGCCGGGAAACCCCTCCTTTTTTATACCTCCAAAAATTTTATTAGGATCACAGAGATGGAACTTGACGGAAGCATTATGGAGCGATCGAGGAAAGAAGTTTCTACAGATGCCGCCGTTGAGCTTAGAGATGTTGTGAAGACCTTTGTCGGGGGAATAACCGCGGTCGATCATATCTCCCTAAAGCTCGATGAGGGGGTTCTATATGGGCTGGTTGGCCCTAATGGTGCTGGAAAATCGACTCTAACCAATCTGATCTCAGGCTACCTCATGCCCGATAGGGGTGAGATCTACGTCCATGGGATCCCGATAATAGATTACCATCAAGCCATGATCGAGGCCGGTGTTGTTAAGATAGAGCAACATCCAAGCCTCGCATACGATTTGACGCCATTAGAGCATCTAGCGTTGATCCTTCCAGGATTGATCCCAAATGTGGATGTGTTGAGGGGTAGGGCTGAAGAACTGTTGAGAGAGCTGAATGCGCATGTCGATTTAGATAGAAGAGTTGAGGATCTCCCGATAAGCCAGCAGAGGGTTTTCGAGATAGTTAAGGCTCTGATAATCTGCGAGCTACTACATAGGGCTGGGAAGAAACCTGTCTTAATCCTAGATGAGGCCACGGCTTTCCTGCAGCTCCAGCAGAAGACCGCGTTGAAGGAGTTCATCAGAAAATATCTACCCCTAGGATACACGATAATCTGGATCTCGCATGACTTGGCCGAGGTCATAGACGTTTCAGATGAGATCCTGGTGATGAGCGTTGGGAAGATAGTTTCGAGGATGAAGACAGCATCTTTAGAAGTTTCAGATTTGGTGAAGAGCATGTTTGAGACCGTTCCAGTCTCCGAGTCGGTCGCCCAGCGTGGGACGATTACATCAAATGATCCAGCTCTAACGATAACAGATCTAGATGTGAGGGATGATAGAGGAGTATTGGTCGTGAAGGGTCTGAACCTGACGGTCTATAAGGGCGAGGTTCATGGAATAGCTGTCATACCTGGAACCGGCGAGAAGGAGTTGGCTGAATGCATCTATGGTTTGAGGAGGGCTGACCGCGGGAGGATAATCTTCTTCGGCCAAGACATCACGAACAAAACCGTCTATGAAGTTAAGAATCTTGGCATATCATTCCTCTCAGATGATAGGATTAGAGATGGGCTCATACCGATCGCGAGCGTCGAGGATAATCTCACGATAGGGAGCGACGAGTTCTTCACGAGCGCTAAGGGGTTGCTAATAGATGAGAGGCTTAAGGAGAGGCTCGCGGAGAAGCTTATCGAGGAATTCTCCATAGTTACGAAGGGGATCAAGGCACCGGTGACGACCCTCTCAGGAGGAAACATGCAAAGAGTTTACCTGGCCAGGGTTATGGGTAGGTGGACTAAGCTCCTAATAGCTCTGCATCCAACCGTAGGCCTAGACCCCATGGGGACGAAGATATTCTTCGACAAGGTTGGGGAGAGGAAGCGGAGGGGTTTAACGACCATAATAATATCCCCGAATGTGAAGGAGTTGCTAAACTTTTGCGACAGGGTCTCAGCCATGTATGAGGGGAGGATTATCGGAACATTCCGCCCAGAGGAAGTGACGGTGGAGAAGCTTGGGATGATGGTGAGCGGGATGGTGGAAGCGTGATCAAGATAACCCTTCAGAGGAGGGAGCCCCTCCCAACAATCTATAGGATCTTCTTACCGGTCGCGGCGATCCTACTAGCCCTCTTGACAGCCTCAGTCTATGTCCTGATAGCCCATGGAGATGTCTTCAAGGTATACTATTACCTGATCACATGGCCATTCGAGAATCCGACCGAGATCTTCGTGACAGCAACTCCATTAATCCTCCTAGCATTCTCGGTCCTAGTCGCGTTTAGGGCGAGGTTCTGGAATCTAGGACCGCATGGACAGTTCATAGCGGGTGGCCTCATAGCCGCTTGGATTGGGGTCCAGCTCGGCGAACTATCATCCACCTTACTAATCCCATTCATCTACGTCCTCGCCTGGCTAGCTGGCTCCGCGGTATGTCTAGTCTCTTGGTGGCTTAAGGTTAAGAGGAATCAGGATGAGGTTCTGACAACCCTATTGATCTGGAGCGCGATGCTTCAGATAAACGCCGGACTCCTCACAGGCCCCCTAAAATCTCCATACACAACCTATCCTCAATCGGCTGAGATAAGCCGGAACGCCATGCTCCCAATCCTCATACCCGGCACGAGGTTTCACGCCGGGGTCATCCTCCCATTCATAATCTTGGCCTTCCTCTGGATACTATTCACTAAGACCACCATGAGGGATAGGATAACGGCAGCAACGGTTCCGAGGGTCGCAACCCTTGAGGGGATAAACGTCTCATCGGTCTACTTCTGGGTCGCCTTCATAAGCGGTGGGATCGCTGGATTGGCTGGAGCGAACGAGGTCATGGGATTACTTCACTACATGACCCCATTCGTCGGCCCAAACTATGGTCTGGTGGCGTTAGCGACGGCCATGCTCGGCGGATTGAACCCGATTGGAGTGACCATAGCAACCCTCTTCTATAGCATAATAATCAATGGGGCGAATGCGATGAGCTGGAACACGGGCGTCCCATCATTCCTCTCAGACATAATCCAAGCTCAAGCCCTAATCTTCTTCCTAATCCTAGGAGTCTTAAACAATTACAGGATCGTCGTGGTGAGGAAGCCCACACCAACCATGGCTCCCCCAAAGCCTTCAATCCAAGGGTTCACGAATGGGGGCATCGGAGTGCCTAGACCTATGGAGCTTAAGATCGCCGGAATCCTTAGATCTAATGCCGTGAGGATACCGGCTCTCCTAATCGGGACGGCCATAATCCTCTCGATAATAAGGTTCATGTTCCCAGCGATTAAGGGCAGTTTCGCAGATCTATTCACGTCGAGCATGATCTCCCTAACGATATTCACGGCCACACCCATAGTCTTCGCCGCCATGGGCGAGCTACTCTTGGAGAAGACTGGGGTGATAAACCTTGGGATCTGGGGGATAATGATAGCTGGAGCTGGATGGGGGTTCATGGCAGCATACTTCACGAACAATCTACTGTATGGGGTTCTCGTGGCCGCCGCCATAGGGGCGATCTTCGGAGCAATCCTAGCATTCTTGGTGGTAACCCTCGAGGCTCAGCAACATATAGCCGGGGTCGCCGTAACCTTCTACGCCATGAACATAACATACTTCATCCACCGAGTATTGATCGGGTCTCCGCTAGTTGAGCCCACATTACCTCAGACGAGGGTCTTGAAGATACCGTTCATCGGAGACGCCCCATTTATCGGAGTCTTATTCAATCAAACCCTATACACGTATATCGGGATCTACTTGGTGACCCCGCTCCTCTTCTTGATCCTGTATAAGACGAGGTGGGGATTGATGATCAGAGCCGTTGGGGAGAATCCGAGGGCGGCCGACGCGCTGAAGATCAGAGTCCACCTAGTGAGATACTTGGCGATAATAGTCGGCTCGGCCTTGATGGCGGTTGGGGGAGCATTCTACCCACTCATAGATCTAAGGACATTCAATCTAAACGTTGGAGGAGAATGGTGTTGGATCGCCATGGCCCTAGTCGTCTTAGGAAACTGGAATCCGATCTGGATCTGGCTCGCATGCATCTTCTTCGGCTCCTTGAACGCAGCTCAAGCATGGCTCACAACCACCATGGCCCAGATCCCATATCAATTCCTCCTAGCGATCCCATACCTCTTAACGGTCGGGCTCTCAGCCATCTTCGGGAAACGGGTTAGACCTCCGAAGGCCATACTCCAAGCATATAGGAGAGAGTGACCCAATAAGATAATCCAGAAAAAGATGGATGGTTGTTCAGCCTACTTGGAGAGCAGATAGACTATCGAGACCGATGCTGAGATCGTGGCCCTCCCAGGCTCTATTGGGACGCCCTCAGCCTCAGCTGCCTTAAATGCGATCACAGACCTCGGAACCGGTATGATAGGCTGAGATGATAGGCTCACAGACTTTATCCCAACCACCTTCATCCCAAGAGATTCTGCGATTATCTTCGCCTTCTCCTCAGCATCCTCGACCGCCGCCCTTATCGCCTGCTGAACGAGATCCGCTCTCTTCTCATCCGAGATCGTGAACTGGACGCCATACATTCCATCAGCTCCAGCCGAGAAAGCCGCATCTATCGCCTTCCCAACCAAGTCTATATCCCTGATCCTCACAACTATTGTATAGCGTGCCTCGTAGCCGACTATCTTCGGAGGCTTCACCTCAAAATCGTATCTCGGGTAAACGTTTATCCCAGACGTCTTTATGTCTTCATCCCCTATCCCAAGATCCTTTAAGGCGTCTATTATCGCGGAAGCTTTTGAGGCGCTCATGTTCAATGCCTCCTCGGCGGTAGTTCCCTGACCCAACGCCCTAAAGGTAACCATGGCCTCATCCGGAGTATAGTATACTTGTCCGAAGCCGACTATCGAGAGGGTTGTAAGCCTCTCCTCCTGCGTCTGAGATGTGAATGTCGAAGTGGGTTCGGCAAGTATCGGATTGGATGTCAGGATCATCGACGTCATCAACCCGATCGCAATCACGCAGAGGGCTATTGGCAGAATCGCGTTCCTCGCTTTCATGGCTAATGGGTAGTTAAGCTATCTATTAATGCCTTAGAATGAAACGGTTTGTTCCATCAAATAGAACACCGAGCCAGCTAAAACACGAAGATCATCGATAAAGCTTCCACTTAACAATAGATCTAGCTCTCTGGATCGCGGATCTCAAAGATAATCTTTAGACGATCATCTCCGCCCAGCCGCCTTTGGAGCCTTAAAAGAGTTATGAGGGGACTCCTCGCTTACTCGAGCATAGCTTACCAAGCTCTTTAAGATCCTCTCATGCTTCTTCTCATCGTCAGCGATACAGTCTACTAGGATTGTGAGGAGCTTATGCGGTAGCAGTCTCTTGATCTCATCTAGGCCGTAGATGTGGAAGGATTTCTCCTCTGAGAGGAGCTTATCCAACAACTTTATGTCGGGGAGGTCTATCTTCATCTCTCCACCGCTCTCGACTATGGACATTAAGAGCATCATTATATCAGCGTGCTTTACGCAGTCTCTGGCGATCATCCTGATCAACATCCTCATGGCCTGATTCCTCAGCCTCGACGCGATCCTCATGAACTGTTCAGCCGATTTCTGCTCGATCTCAAACCTCTCCCTGAGAAGTTGTAGCAGTCTTTGAGCCTTATCCCTCCTCAAGTCTATGACGCTCTCCTCCTCCCTACCCATTATCTTCTTATGCTCGATCAAGGTGATCGCGGAGAATGCGAGATCATAGAGGGCTGGCATGCTTATCTTCCCACCCCGCTCAACCACGTGATCAGTGAACTCCCTCACGAGCTTCAAGACCCCCCTCCTCCTGAGAAGCTTAACCACATCCCCCGCCCTCTTCCCCTGCAGATATAGGGTCACGGCGGGCGGAGTTACCCCCAAGATCTCCGCAGCCTCCTTCTTGCTGAAACCATGCCTCTCAACGAGATCCTTTACTATCAGCGCCCTCAATCCGGGAATCACTTCTTCGGGCTTCATCGAGGTGTGGTTAGCGGTGTTAGTATTTTTGTTTTACCCTGTTAATTGGCGAATTGTTGGCGATGGCACGAAAATAACACCGTTAATTAACATCGTAATCCTTAAATCATCACCAAAGACAAAGCTGTTAGGAAATCTATGGCGAGGAAGCCTCTAAGCGAGCTGAAGCCCGGACAGGTCGGAGTGATAGTCGACATAGTCGGAGGCTCCCCTATGCTCAGGAGGAGGATCTTGGATATGGGGCTCGTGAAGGGGACGAGAGTAAAGGTGGTCAGGGCGGCTCCGCTAAAGGATCCTATAGAGCTTCAGACCTCTGGATACGATCTCACCTTGAGGAGGGATGAGGCGAAGAATATCATAGTGGAGGTGGTCGAATGACGCGCTTAATCCCCCTAGCATTCCTAGGTGAGGGCGAGGTTGGAAGAGTTGTCGAGATAAGGGCTGGAAGAGGACTAACTAGAAGACTCCTAGCCATGGGAATAGCTCCGGGAATGAAGGTGAGGGTCTTGAAGTCAAGTGGCCCCGGGCCGATTCTAGTCGAGGTTGGTCAGACGAGGATCGCTTTGGGGAGGGGTGTGGCGATGAAGGTGCTCGTCGGAGGATGGGATGCGTGGCCAATGTGAAGAGGA
>CAYVHW010000051.1:0-6976 GCA_964451435.1 uncultured Nitrososphaeria archaeon
CATAATAGCGCTCGCGGCGGTAAATCTAGTGATCTCAGGTCTAACGATCTCGAAGCTCTCCGGATCTCTTAGAAAAGCTGGTAGGAGGAGAAGGCGTAGGATTCCGAGGATTTAGGTGAGGGGGGAGATGAGCAGGGGAGACGCGTTCTTCCTATTCGCCACGATAATCCTCCTCTGCCTCCTAGCCACGGCATTAGCCTATAGACTGTCTGGTAGGGTCGTCCCATTCCTCGTCGTCGAGTCCGGGAGCATGTATCCAGTTCTGAAGATCGGAGACGTTATAATGATCAGTGGGGTGAGACCTGAGGACTTGAAGGTTGGAGACGTCATAGTATACTATAAGCCTGGAACCAGTCAGCTCATAGTCCATCGAATAGTTAAGATCACCGGGTCAGGAGTGTATACGAAGGGGGATGCGAATCCGGGAATCGATATCTGGTGTCCGATACCCTATCAGAATATCGTTGGGAGATGGAATGGATTCAAGATACCATATTGGCTTGGAGTAGGATACCTATCCCTCTTCCTAAACGGCGAGATCTACCCCCCATTCGGCCCAATCCTCCTCCTCTCCCTGATAATCCTAAACATAATATTGATCGTCAAAGATTTGATTGAGAGCTTGAGATCCCGTGAAGAATCTCCTCAACAGACTTGATCAACAAGCTCAACAGCCTCTCATATTCACTTCCCCCACCAGTCCTCCTAACTATGGACTCCGCATAACGTATCCCATTCAAGATCTTTAACAGCTCTTTAGACCTATTCAAGAAGACCTTAACCCTGCTCGCATTCACGGATGCCTCGATCAAGGCGTAGACCGCCCTACTATACGGCTCGATCCTCAAGTCTCCGAGATAGACTGACACGGGTTCACAGATCATCTCAGCTCGGTCGATCGACTTTTCTCCAACCTCTTTAACTCTGAACTCTATATACGCCTCGGAACTCCTTAGCCTTGGAGCTTTAACGAGCTTAGATCCCTCAAGTTCTTTGAGGAGTTCATGTTTAAGCCCCGGAATGCATCCGAGGATGAATGGCCTCGGATCTCTCGTTATATTCGCAACCCCCTCTCCCACCTCAACCAGGTTTCGATAGGTTTTCGAGGACTTGAATGGATAGAGTATGAATTCCTCGAATTCCTCCGAGAACCTCAATCCCATGGGCGCGATGTCCGGTTCCCCATCGGTCGAGATGCTTGAGACTAGGACCTCATAGATAACGTGATGCTTAACATTCTTTAAGATATCGGAGACCTTCATGGGGTGAATCCCTCCAATAATAGGGCTGAGAGGGATGCTGAGAGCAGGTCGGCGGATGATCCGGGTCTGAGCTTTCTACTTCTCCTAAGCCTTCTATCGAATTCTGTTAAGGCTCTTCTTCCAGCCTGCGTTGACATGCCTCCAAGCTCAAGCACCCTTGAGGCCATGGAGGAGACCATCTCCGCCACGGATCTCCCTGCCCTCCTAACTATATGGGCGTCTCTATGCCGGGCCAAGATCTCTAAGAGTGTCTGGACTAGGGCGGAGTTCAAGTCCTCAAACTCGCGGATATTCTTCTTCAAAATCCTCAAGCAGTCTCCGAGAGCCCAAGAGTATCCGGTTACCCATTCATGGGCCACAACATCATAATCCTTGTAGATGCTTAGGGCTTGGATGGGCGTCATCCTCCTCTCCTCTATCTCTTCATAGGTCTCCCTCCTCAAGACATCTAGATATGGGACGTGGCCCAATCCGCCTGGAGAGGCGTATGCTATCGCCTTGAAGATGTCTATCGTATCCCTCCAATCCATCGATCTAAGAACCACCTTAACCCTAGAGCGTAACGACCTAGATTTTATCGGAATCCTCTTATGGGATCCCGCGGCCGAGGCCATTGGAACGATCAGGAGCCATGCTCCTAGATGGGTGTTTCCACCGCGTTGAGAATTCATGAATGCCCTTACCCCTCCTAGAATTATTTTCCCCAAGCCCTTTCCAACCCCAAGCCTCGCAGCTCTCATGATCCAAGGTCTTAGGCTCACGGCCGATGCTAGAAAGTGATTGTATGAAGTCTCCCCATATTCATGGATTTTATCGACTAGCCCGGGCTTCGGGGTTGTGCTCAGCTCTAGAAGAAGCGCTAGCTCAAAGCATCCCGAGATCCATTCAAACCTCGAATCCTCATTCTTGAACAATCTCATCTCAAACGCCTTAAATCGATTTATGGAGAATTTTTAATAACGATTAAACGAGTTCTTGGATGGTTATGGACGAGTCGGCGGCGAGGATCTGGGAGGACTTAGAGTTCGACATAGTCAAGGAGACTTGGAACACGTATTATCTCGAGGATGGGGTTAGGATTAGGGGGAGGACTATCCTAAAGAAACTGATGAGGAGGAGGCGGGGATCGAAATACGAGTTCACCGCAGACTTCCAAAACATCTTCATCACGATAGCGCCAACCCATCTTAGAGGTAGGCCGGGAAATCCATTGACTAGGGAGGAGATGATGAATGCTGCGAAGATCGGGAGGCCTGTGAGGGTGGTGGATTCGAGGGAGGATTGGAACGTCTACCTCGTTCCAGACATGAATATGAGGTTGAAGGTTAAGTTGACTGTGGTGGAGGTTTATAGGATTCCGGGGAGATATGATAAGTATGGGGAGCCGATCTACGCCATCCGATCCACGAACGTCATAGTCCCAATGAAAGAGGAGAGAAGAGTTTAATCTCTCATCTCCTTACAGGTCTCAGCCTCTCCAATAGCTTGTCGATGGACTCGATCTCGATCAAACCATATCTCTTGAACTCCATGAGCCTCCTCCGATAGCTTAGATCTATCTCCCCGACCACCCCCTCCAAGCTCTGGATTAGGATCTTCATCAACCTCTCGCCCTCAGAGTCTAGGTCTAGGAGCAATATAACCCGCTTAACATCTCTTTGTTCAAAGAACCTCCTCAACCCCTTAATCGATTTCACCTGAATTATCTCACCTCTGACCCCAGCCCTTCTAAGCCCCTCCTCATCCCTCCTACCCTCAACGATTATGGGAATCCCGTTTAGGGACTCGGCCGAGAGCTTATCCACTATACTCGCGAGCTCCTCGAATAATCTCGACCTAAATTTCAATCTCTTGGCCATCGCTTGATCGCCTTCACCGAGCAAAAGTAGGTCGGTGAACTCATAATTTAATCATTTTTTGAGGGCGTCTTGGGCCAAAAACCCCGATCAGTAAGTTTCGATGATATACGCTTGTATTATCAAGAGCTTTATCCGAATCACTTTCACCAAAGTCTCCGGAGGTGATGGGTGTGAGAGTGGTTACCGTTCACTTACCCGAAGCTTACATAGAAGCCATCGATCAGCTCGTAAAGAGGAGGATGTACCCGAATAGGGCTGAGGCAATTAGAATGGCTGTAAGAGACTTCATAATGGAGGAGGCAAGGGTAGGTGAATGAGGATCTATTCAACTTCAAGAAGGATTTCTCGGAAGAAGTCAAGATAACGCTGATAGGGGTAGGAGGAGCTGGATGCAACACAGCCGATCGACTGCTGTCGACGGGGCTTAAGGGGATAAGGATAATCGCGGCGAACACCGATGTCCAGCACCTAGACATGGTGAACGCGCACTACAAGGTGATCCTAGGGAAGGGTGTGACGAGGTTTAGGGGGGCTGGCGGAGACCCGGAGATGGGCAAGCAGGCAGCCGAAGAATCTGTCGATGAGCTGAGATCGGTTCTCGAAGGATCGGATATAACGTTCGTCGCGGCTGGGCTTGGTGGAGGAACTGGGACTGGTGGGGCGCCGGTCGTCGCGGAGATCGCGAGGGAGCTTGGATCGATAGTCATCGGGGTTGTGACGCTTCCATTCAAGTTCGAGGGTAATGTTAGGAAGAGGATAGCCCTGCAAGGATTGGAGGATATGAGGAGGAAGTGCAACACGGTTGTGACGATAGACAACAATAGGCTGCTCGACCTCTACCCACAGTATAGCTTGAAGACCGCCTTCAGCATAGCCGATGAGGTGATAAGCAATATGATAATGAGCATAACCGAGTCCATAGCCAAGCCGAGTCTCATAAACATAGACTACGCGGACTTCAAGGCAATAATGATGAGGGGGAAGCTAGCGGCGTTGGGGATTGGGAGATCCTCGACCCCAAACAGAGCTGAGGAGGCCACGTTCACCGCCCTCCAAACCCCTCTACTCGACATAACCTATGAAGGATTAACCGGGGCGATAGTCCACGTCACCGGCGGAGATGATATGAAGATAAGTGAGGCGGCGAGGCCTGCTGAGATAATCTCTGAGTTGATGGGTGATGAATCTCTCGTGATCTGGGGGGCTAGGATAGATAGCTCGCTCGACTCAACCCTCCAAGTATCCCTGATCTTGACGGGGGTTAAGAGCGATAGCTTGACGGAGCCTGAGGAAGAGGAGAAGAAGCGGGCATTCAGCGACGAGGAGCTTGAGAAGATAATGGAGGAGCTTGGGATAAAGCCTCTAAGCTAATTCCCCACCTTTTTCTGCATCTTAATCAACTCAAGCTTTCTAAGCTTCTCATCTATCTCCTCTCTCGTAATCTTCCTGAACAGGGGTTTAGGCTTCTCGATCCTGTGGCCTGATGGTATAAGCTTCTCGACATCGTTCCACCTAAGATCCTCAACCCTCTTACCCAGATTCAGGTAATCCAGTATCCTTTGAGAGGTGAATGGGAGGTATGGGGCTGAGATCACGGCCAGCGCATAGACGATTTGGACAAGAACATAGAGAGCGGTATCTGCCTTCTCAGGATTCGCCCATGGAGCGGTCTCATTCAAGTATCTGTTACCTTCTTGGGCGAGCCTTAGAATTGTTTTCAACCCAGCCTTAAACTCGCATTCCTCGATCCTCTTCCCAACCTCTTCAGCAAACTTAATCCTACTCGACAAGATCTCCTGATCCCTCTCATCGAGTTCTCCGGGCTCTGGAACCACTCCCTCCATCCTCGAGTAGATGAAGGTCAATACCCTGTGGATGAAGTTTCCATAGGTTCCTATAAGCTCCCCATTTATCTTCTCCATGAAGTCCTCCCACTTGAAGTCCGTGTCCCTAGTCTCGGGGGCTATGGCCGTCGCATAATACCTAACGACATCTGGATCATACTCCTCCAATAGATCATGGAGCCAGACAACCCAGCCCCTGCTGGTCGAGAGCTTCTCGCCCTCAAGGTTTACAAACTCGTTCACGACCACGTTGTATGGTAGGATGTAGTCTCCATGGGCGATTAGGAGGGCCGGGAATAGGATCGTGTGAAAGAATAGGTTATCCTTCCCTATGAAGCAATAGAGCTTCGTGTTCTCGTCGAGCCAGAACCTCCTCCACCTCTCTGGATCCTTGACGACGTTCATCGCCCAATCCTTCGTGGCCGAGATGTATCCGAGTAGGTTCTCAGCCCAATTATAGATCACCTGACCCTCAGCTCCAGGGAATGGCGCCCGAGGCCCCCACTCATAGTCTCTCGTTATATCCTTGTCCCTCAATCCCTCCTTCTCAAGCCAGGCAACGGTCTTGTTGTAGGTCGCCTTCCTCCAAAACCTCTTATCCCTCACATACTCTAAGACCTTATCCGCCAAGGCGCTGAGCCTTAGGAAGAAGTGCCTCCTCGTCTTTATCTCGGGTCTTGATCCGCAGAGGGAGCATCTCGGATCCTTTAATTCGAATGCCTCATACCATGCTCCACAGACCTCGCAGACATCTCCATACTGGTTTGGGGCGCCGCACCGTGGACACGTTCCAACCACGAATCTATCTGGTAGGAAGATCTTACAGTTCGGGCACCACCACTGCTTCACATCCTTCGAGTAGATGTATCCCTTCTCCCAAAGCCTTTCATAGAATTCCTTGACGAGTTCGTGGTGGATGGGCTTACTAGTTCTAGAGAATATGTCGAAGCTTATCCCAAGCTTTTCAAAGACCTCCTTCTGCTGCGGATAATATAGGTCGCATAACTCCTTCGGCGATATCCCCCTCCTCATGGCCTCAATAACTATGCTACTAGCATTTTCATCGGTTCCACAGACATAGATGGCTTCCGCCCCCTTCATCCGCTTAAACCTCGCGAAGATATCGGCTGGTAAATATGCTCCGGCTAGATGGCCGAAATGTCTCGGGGCGTAAGAGTATGGGAGAGCCGCCGTGATGAGGACTCTTTCCCTTAGCCCTCGCACCCCCCTCTTGTGCTAACTTGTCATCTCCACCTTTTAAGCTTAAAACAGATCCATAGCTCAGCGGATGGATCGGTGCTAAAGCCAAAAAATAAAATGAGGATGGAATATATTACTTCTTGCTGAGCTCGTCCACGAACTTCACCAAGGGAATCATATACATGAGCCCTGGCCCGCCGTCCATCAGCGCCGCGACCCATCCGGCCTCGATTATCTCCTCAGGCTTAGCTCCAGCGTCGAGGGCGTTCTTGGCGTGGAAGGCGATGCACCACTGGCAGTGCTTGGCGACCCCTAGGGCCACGGATATGAGCTCCTTGGTCTTTGTGTCGAGGTATCCCTTCTCCTCAACCCTCCTTATGAATAACATAAGGGCCTTCGCCTGCTCCGGAAACTCCTTCGACATCCTCTGTAAAAACTCGTTTATCTCTTTAAGCCTCTCCTCAGCCATACGAACACCTCCTCGAGCTAGTGGATTTCATGGCGAATTTAAGTTTATCATCCAGCCAACGACGCATGTCATATGGATCGAATTCGAGGCGCTGTCGTGAGATCGACCATCACACGTTTTATCCATTATCAGATGCAGAAAAGATATATGTGTTAATCCATATTTAGGGGGCGAGCATGGACAAGAGATCCATCACGATATGCTTGATCATCGCATTGACGGCGACATCACTTGCTCTAGCTCTGAACATGAACTTGATCAGCGGCCAAGGGAAGAGCCGAACCTTAAGGATATTTCATGCAGGATCGTTATCGGTTCCATTAAAGCAGGTCGCGGAGAGGT
>CAYVHW010000052.1:0-6877 GCA_964451435.1 uncultured Nitrososphaeria archaeon
TCCACTCCTCTTGACATCTTTCATAGTCGCGTTTATAGGAGCTATATTGGTCGGCGACCCAATCTATGTTTACTTAAGCGAGTTCGCAGGGATCTCTAAGGAGGCTTCAGCTTTAATCCTAGGCGTAACGGGGGTTTTAGGGCTTATCGCCAGTATCCCGATAAGCATCATAGCCGATAAGATCTCAGAAGACTACGCGATAACAATCATAGCATTTATGACGTGTTCAGCCCCAATCTTACTTGCCATGAAGAGCTATCAGGTGATAATCATCGGCCTACTCGCGGCTGGAGTTAGCTGGAAAGCCTACACACCGTTATCAAGGAGGTTGGCGGCGTCCTATCGGAGGCAAGCCGGGATGACTATAGGTCTCGTAAACTCCGTCATGAACCTTGGGACCGTTGTGGGGCTACTCGTCTTCGGCTGGTCTTATGATCTATTCCAAGGAGTCATCTTGAATTCAATGGGGCTTAGGGTAAATCCCGCTCCCCTAACCCTATCGCTACTGGCGCCCATCCTAATACTCTCAATACTATCTTTGAGGAAGAGTCGGCCATAGAATCTGGATAATATCTTTAGGAAGCTCTGTATCGCCACCGTCTGCTCCCAATAGAAGATAAGCTAAATAGAGGCTATCGCATGGGTTGAGCGGCTTGAAGATAGATCTCGACTGCCTCTCATGCACCCTGAAGATGGCGTCACGTAACGCTAGACTGGTTACTAAGGATATCAAGCTCCAGAGAAAGATTATGATCGAGGTAATCAAGTCTCTTGAATCCGTCAGTTGGGACTTCATACCAATAGAGCTCGCCTTTATCGTGAATAGGGTGATCAGCGAGGTGACGGGAAATCCCGACCCCTTCAAGGAACTTAGGAAGAGGAGCAATGACATGGTCCTCAAGATCTATCCAGAGTTGAGGAGGATTGTTGAGAGCTCCTCTGATGAGTTGGAGACCGCTGTTAAGTTATCGGCGGCCGGCAACTCAATAGACCTTGGAGCATACCTCCAACTGGATCTGCACGAATCCATCGAGAGGGCTATGAAGGGGTCGTTCATGATCAACGACTATGAAGAGTTTAGGGAGAGGATCTTAAAGGCTGAAGACATGATATACTTCCTTGACAACGCTGGAGAGATAGTGCTCGATAAGTTGCTGATAGAGACGATGCTCGACATAAGATCCAGGCCATTCAGATCGATCACCCTAGTCGTCAAGGGAGGACCCGCGATAGGCGATGCCATTCCAGAGGATGTGAGATATGTTGGTCTGGATAAGCTCCCCAACGTCGAGGTCAGATACGTCTCAAATGGGGTTGAAGGAACTGGGCCATGGATGTCAAGCGAGGTCGTTAGGGGCTGGATAAAGGAGCATGATCTAAGGATATTCAAGGGACAGGCGAACTATGAGACCTACGATGATGAAGTCGACTCATTCTTCATCCTGATGGTGAAGTGCCCGATCGTGGCAAAGGCGATAGGCGCTCCGATGGGAAGCTTCGTCCTAAAACATTCACGCTAACCCCTTCTCCTCCTTTCCTTCAGAAGCTTTTTCAACTCCTCATCCTCAATCTCCTTCAAGACATCCTCAACCGATACGATGACGTGCTCCTCCGTCTCCTCCTCTTCCATGACCGGCGGCGATGGAGGAGGATACTCTGGAGGAATCTCATAATATTCTTCATATTCTTGTCTAAGCATCTCCTTCTTCTTCCTGTATGCCGCGAACATAATCAATGCCGTGAATAAGGATATTATTCCAGCCGAGATGTAAATAGTCGTTAATGAGATTGGAACCGTGACCGTGATCGGCCTACTACTCCCAATATTGAATATCCTACTGGAGCTGAACCAGAGATACTTCACTCTAACCATCAAATCGCATGGCGGAAGCGGGCCGACGTTCCAAATTTCCCCATTATCCGCAGTCCTCCCCTCATACAATATGGTGCCGTTCATCAAACTCACAGAGACCTCAGCGCCCTTTACCGGGAATCCTAGATAATCGGTTATCCTGAATCCGGCCTTGAACACCCTAACCGGAATTGATACGTCTTGGAGCTCTCTCTCGATGTAGATCGACTGTCTAGGGGATACATCGAACCCTTTCCAAGTGGCGTTCTCGATGAGCCAGTTACCCTCATAAATCCATATGGTCGAGTCTGAGCCTAGTTTCATAGAATCCTCTCCACATCTAAGAACCAAACTCACCCCCTCAACAGGCTCTCCATCATATCCCACCACATGGATCCTCGCAAGCCACTCAAATCTATATCTAGCTTCCAAGTTTATGGGTTTGGAGATGGAAGTTATATTGCATAGTGGGTCGGCGCACTCATACCCAGCCCACCCTATGAAGATGAGTCTACTATCGTTTGATAATGGAATTATTGGCGGGGCATATACTTCATAGCTTGCCCCAGAATCCATCCAGATCTCATCCCTTATCTTGGCTTCATCCGGAGCTTGAATGGATAAGAGATACTGTTTCTTCCATTCCGCTCTCAGATCGAGTGGCCGATCTACCTCCTTTATCATGAGGCATGGTGATGTTTGAGATAATGTTCCTCTCCAACCTTGAAACACCACCCTCACCCCCTCGTCAAGCAATCTAATGGTGGGCGAGGCGTTGAAGTATATGCTGGAGCCTCTCTCGATCCAAGTAGATTGATTTGAGAGGTTTGTTGAGATCGGGTAAGCAGACTCGTATCTAACCAAGTAAAATACTCTCCACTTAACCCTAATCCTGAGAGGCTTCCTAACCTGGATCCTTATTGGATTTAGATCAGAGGTTATATCTCCAACCCATTTCTCGAATTTGATCATCGTTCCATTATCCCATCTGTATTCTTTCGGAACCTCGTATTTCGCAAAGTCTCCATCTAAAACCCAGTCATCTGCCATCGTCGAGTTGATGTAATTTGACGAGATTAGAACGTGGTGATAGAATCGCCATCTCACCACGACAAATATGGGGGAGAATACATCGAGTGAAACCTCTGATACATTCTCGAATTTCAGGTCTTCATAGTTCTTCAGCTCGTAGTCTGCGAGGATCTCCCCCACGACCGCCTTCGTTCCTCCATTATTCAAAAATGCGACAGGCTTTAAGACCCTGATCATGGCCTTCGAGCCTTCATCATACCATCCACCTCCAACGATCTCTGATATGGCTTGGGGATCTGAGACGATGTAGACTTTATACTGTCTTCTCCATATGGCTGAAGCCTTTATGGGCTGATAAACCTCAATCTTGATGAATCTGTTCATTCCCTCGAAGTCCCCACTCCATCCCTCGAATATGAGCTTGGTGTTGTTTGAAAGCTCCTTACTTTTAGGGACCTCTACCCTGAGCTCATCACCTCTCTTAATCCATTCAGAGACTCTCTCGTATCCTAGGTTTACATCAATCCAATACTCAACATCATAGTATGCATAATATTCTGCATCTGAGGTGGCGTTAATAGATATGGCCTGATTCGTTGTGACAAGTTCACTATCACGATACCATCCTCTAAAGACTAAGCGCGTCCTATTACGGTATTCCCTGACCTCCTCTGCTCTATACGTGATCGACTGGCCTTTATTGATAACTATCTCGGTTAGTAGGGTCTTTCCAAGCTCGGACTTCATCCAAAACTTTATCGTAACCCTCTCCTCTTGCATGGGAAGATATGCGAGGGTTAATGCACCTCTCACCATGTCCATCGAGTAGGATTGCTGCGCCGATACGGTTTGGACTAGAGTTAAGATTATGAGCATGATGATGAATAGATAAATGATTTCACGTCCGTGTCTCATCATAGTCTTTCCGTCCATCTTTTTGAAAATAGATTGGATTTGACGCTTAAAAACCTTAACCACGATTAATGGAAAAATCTAGCCAGTCTTCTCGAATCTCATCCTAAGCTCTCTCAACAATTCGTCCAAGCTCCTATAATTTTTCCTCCTAAGCTGTTTGAGGATTACGCTGGCCGGAACCCTAGTCTTCTCATCTATATCTATTAGCTTCCATCCATGTTTCCTCACAAGCTCCTCTTTCGTCGCTGGAAAACTCGCATCCACGAGAACTTCTGCGAGGGAATCTATGCCATAGCTTTTAGTAACCCTCGGCAGCTCGCCCTTCTTCAAGAATCTCTCTAGTCTGGCGGCGTCGAGATACATCCTTATTCCATGGAAGCTTAGGTAAATCTTCTTCGACCTCCTCTTCTCAGCCCTCTCCTTTATCCTGATTAGGTCGTCGTCTGTGAACTGGTATATATTATGGTTTCCCTTCCCGAATAGCCTCGTGTAAGCTATCTCCTCATCATCATATGGCGGCTCTTCAATCGAGTAGTCTGTTATCGGGATGAGCTTTAGCTTAATCGCCTCCTCGACCGCCTTGGGGGGCCACCCAGCCCTAGGTTCCCAGGCTATCCTGATGTCTCCAAGATCCACCTTCTTGAGGATGTTTTCCAGTCCATTTACCGCTTTTATCGAATCGAGGGATCGTGGAGTTTCGAGGACCAGTATCTTCGATCTAAGAGTTTCAGCCACCTCAACGCAGTCTTGAAAAGCCTTAACTGCTTTCTCCGTCGGATTCAGTTTCTCGATGTGGCTTACCAGCCTATTGAGTCTAACCGAGAATTCGAAATCTCTTGGAACCCTCCTACGCCAAGCCCTCACCAAGTCCATTGGAGGGATCTTGTAGAAGGTCGAGTTAACCTCAACGAATCTAAAGGCCATGGAGTAAGCTTCCAGTGGATCCATGTTCGGGATTATGAAATATTGCCAGCCCCCGCATCCTACTATGATCTCCCCCACATCCCCTGAAACATACAAGAGGAATATTTGAGTTAGAGTTTGGACGCCGTTTTGGTGCTTGGCTTAAATCCAGCCTCGGCCATGGATTGAGGGGCTTGGCCAAGATCCTCTTAGGTACTAGTGGATGGAGCTATGATGACTGGGTCGGGGTCTTCTATCGAAGCTCTAATGAGGGCAAGCTCTACAGATATTCGAGGGTGTTTGAGACGGTCGAGATAGACTCCACATTCTACTCATACCCAGATCCCAGAATCATCATGTCCATGGAGAGAATAGTTCCGGAGAACTTCACGTTCTCGGCCAAGGTTCCGAGGCTGATAACCCATAAGAAGAAGCTCAGCCCATCGGAGGGAGTTGAGGAAGATCTTAACCGATTCCTCGAAGTTTTAAAGCCGCTGAGTAGTTCTGGAAAGCTTGGCCCTCTCTTGATCCAGCTCCCCCCAAGCTTCACCTACGAGAGACATGGAGAACTTTTGAGAGACTTCTTCAAGATCCTCCCAGATGAATATAGGTTCGCTGTGGAGTTTAGAGACCCATCATGGCTCAATGAGGATTCGCTCAGCCTCCTATCGAGATACGATGTCGCATACACGATAGTGGACGAGCCATTGCTCCCACCTGAGCTACACGTAACAACCGATTTCTCATATGTTAGATGGCATGGCAGGGGGACGAGGCCATGGTATAATTATCACTATAGTAGGGAGGAGCTTGAGCCTTGGAGGAATAGGTTGGAGGAGTTGAGCGATAGAGTTGACGTTGTCTATGGATACTTCAATAACCACTTCCACGGATACGCCGTCCACAACTGTCTCCAAGTCCTTGAGATCCTCGGAATAATAACTCCAGAGCAGAGGGAGGTTTTGGAGGAGGTTGAGAGGAATCTGGCTAGGCCGGCTAAACCCGTTGAATCCCTATCGATCTATATATCCCCCGAAAAGCTTCCAAAGAATGTAAGAGATCTGTTAAAGATGTTGGTGAGCGAGTCTAGGCTTAGGAGGGCTGAGAAGATGGATAAGAATCTGATCAGAGTCTTGGAGAAGTCTGAGAACTATCTAAGCGCAGAGGTTAAGGAGTATGGAGTGGTCATAGACCTCGATAGGAGACTGATCTTACATGATTGCGCCGACTGGGAGAGGGTTAGATTGGAGTTCAAGCTATGTAAGCATATAGCCGCCCTCCTACTGAACCTAGACGAAAACTATGCCAAGAACATTTTGAGAGATATTATCGTGAATAGGGGTTTATGGAGCTTTCGGAGACTTGAGAGTCCTATAGAAAAATGACCCAATTCAGATGATTAAATTATGCATGATGCTAAGCCGACGCTATATAGGCACTCGGAGCATGATGGAGAGTTTCCATAACAGTCGAGCAGATTATCCTTCACGAACCAACATTCGAGCTCGGAGTATGGGCAGTCTCCACACCATGGGCAGTTGTGAATCAAGTTCTTCCTCATCTCTCTAAACCTCTTAAATCCCTCATTTGATAGGATCTTTGACAGGCTCTCAGACTTGACATCTCCGATCAAATATTCATGAACTAGCTTGTTATGAGAATTGACGTATTCGGGATGGGTGTAGGCGAGTTCCATGCATGGCGCGACCTTTCCATCTCTCCTAACATAGATTGAATGCTTCTCCTCATATGGGCATGTTCTATCGGCGGCGTCTGAGAATACTTTGGGAATCCTGAGCTCCACTCCACTACTCTCAGCGACCTCGCTCATCCGCTCAAACACTTCTCTAACTCTCAGCGCCAAGCTTATCTTATGTCGCTCTTCGCAGAGGGCCGTTAGGTTAGCGGTATATCCATGCGATGTCAAGTCTCCCATGATCTCAAAGTATTTCTTGAGTTCATGACTTTCTCTTGGCCTAGCGTAAGAGAGCAGCAAGGCTTGATGAGACGCCTTGTCACGGATCTCGCAAAGCTTTCTCAACCCATCTTCTCCGAGCATCGATAAAACTCGCTCGCTCACGCATGTATAGCATGCATATTCGTAGATCTGTTTTGAATACGGAACCACGTGGCTTACTTGGACATAATCTACTCCCACGTCAGCAGCATATTCCA
>CAYVHW010000053.1:0-6855 GCA_964451435.1 uncultured Nitrososphaeria archaeon
AAGAAGGTGTTAGAGTTTAGGCCTAGGATAAATCAAGATCTATGCAGGCTTTGTGAGACATGTGTGAGAAATTGCCCGGAACACGCCCTAGTGATGATCCCGGGAAAAAAGGTGATATTGGTTGGAGAGCTGTGCGCTGGATGCGGGGTGTGCAGACTTGTATGCCCCTTTGACGCGATCGAGGAATCTTGGATCGAGGGAGGAGCCATTAGGGGATATGAGACCGAGGATGGGATTGATCTAGTCGTCGGAGAGCTCCAGCCGACCTGTAGGAGAAGCCCGGTCATGATCCTGAAAACCTTGAATGCCGTGAAGGATCTCATGGGAAGATATGGATATGTCGTCATGGACGCCCCTCCAGGAGCGGATGCTGGAATATACTCGATAATGGATTACTCTAAAGTCACCTTGGCCGTGACCGAGCCGACCCCCCTAGGCCTCATGGATCTCAAGAAGATCTATAGACTATATCAGAAGTTCTTTCAAGGTAGGAAGAGGTTCATGGTGATCGTCAACAAGTATGGCCTACCCGGCGGCTCAGATCAAGAGTTAAGGAGATTTCTCGACGAAAACAGGATAGCTTGGGCCACCATACCATACGATGACCTAATTGTGCGAAGCTATATCGCCGGAGAACTCATAGTTAAGACTCACCCCAACTCGGAGGCAGCTAACTCGCTAAAAGAGATCGTTAGATTGTTGGAGAAGGAGATATAAGGTTGAAGTACTCTGGATTTTGAGGATTGAGCCGTAAGAAAGCGGTCAAGTTAAAGATAGTGGATCATAGACATTGCGTGACATGTGGGAAGGCTATCCCACCCGATAAGAAGTTCTGCTCAGAGGAGTGTAGGATGAAGTATGAGGAGGCTAGGATGAGGGAGAGGAGAATGAGGAAGATGCTCTGGATAATATACGCTGTGATGATAGGCGCGCTCCTAATAATGATCATGCTTAGAGGGATGATCCACTAATATGGCCTATCCTTAAGCTTGAGTAGGTAGGCGATGAAGTTCGTGGATAGGTGGAGTATCACGGTGATTATCAGGATGCAGGCAAAGATGATGGGATCAAACCAGTCTGGAACCCCGTAGATGGCCGTTGACACGATTAAGGCGATTATGAGGAAGCCGAGCTGATCCAATCCAGGGGCCAGCTCTCCCCTCTTCAACCCAATCCTCCTCTTGATGAATGAGCCGAATATGTCTCCGATCATCGCGCCCACACTCAAGACCATCGGCTCGGAGATCGATCTAAATCTCCCGAGGTTTCCAGCTAGATATAGGATCACCCCGATTAGAGTTCCTCCAGCTATCCCGAAGAGGAGTCCCTCCCAGCTCTTTCCATCTCCCAAGATCCTCCTACCATCCCATGCAGATCTGCCGCCGTCTATCGGAGTGGTCTTCTTCAGAATCTTGGCGAATGGGACGGGTGTAGCGTTGGCCACGTATGCTGGGAGGACGTAGATGAGCGCCGATAGGATTTTTCCGAGCATCCCTTCCCACGACTCAGCTCTAAGCCGACCTCTTAAATCTACCCTAAGTTCTCTGAGTAACTCGCGAAGACTCCCTGAGAATATATCCCGTAAGTCTAAGAGGGGAGAATTTATTGAGATGCGGCTAAGCTTGGAGACCGTGCGATGGAAGTTTTGGAAGAGGGATGAGGTGAAGGTTGTAAAGCCGCTGTCCAGGAGGATAGATGAACTTATCGTGAGGCTTGAGAATATTAGGATGAGGCTTAAGAGGAGGATAGATGAGCTTAAGCTGAGGGATAGGGAGCTATTCGAGCTTACGGTTAAGGCGAAGATGGAGGGAGATCTTGAGAAGGCCAAGATATATGCCAACGAGCTATCGGGGTTGAGGAACATGCTGAAGAGAACAATCTACAGTGACCTACTCCTCGAAGGAGTCATAAACAGGATCCAGATAATTAGAGAGTTGGATGAGGTCGGGGATGTGATAGCCCCTGTTAGAGAGGTCTTAATGAACGTGAGGAGGAATCTGAGGGGGATCGCCCCAACGATCTCGCAGTCAATCTCGAACATAATAGACTCGGTTGAATCCCTCTCATATGAGCTTGGAACCATGAGCGATGTCTACATCCCAGAGAGAACTTTGAGCAGAGACGCTGAGAAGATTTTAGCCGAGGCGAGCGCGGTGGCCTCTCAAAGAGGGAAGAGGGAGGATGAGCTTAGGACTGCTTAGCGAGATCCCTCAACACCTTCTTCGATAACATATCAGCTCTCCTCAATGCTTCAGGATACCTTGATCCGAGGATGGAGATTATCTTGGGAATCTGATCCACCCCAACCATGTATCCCGGGCTTGCATAGAATTTCCTCGAACCCCTAGGCTTAAACCAGTATCCGAGAACCTCTCCCTCAACAAACACCCTTCCAAAGTTTTCTCCAGGCTCCTCCTCACCCACTAAGAGAGATTTAGCCAAGCCTATCGCAGGCTTATCCAAGATGAATCCAAGGAAGACGGCGAGTCCCATCCTCCTCGGATGGAGGATTCCATGAGCGTCAACGAGCAATAGCTGCCAATCATCAAACTCTTTAATGAGCTTGAGCATCGGCGGCCCCTCTCTAAGGAATAGTAATCCAGGGACATATGGGTATGGGGGCTCGCATATCATGGTCTTCTCATCTAAGACTTCTCCTTTCATGGGGCTCCACTTGACGGCGGCCACGGCCATAAACCTTCCCCGATACGCTGCATCCACGCAAACTAGGTTTTTAAGCTCTTCAAGCCTTAGCCTCCTCTCAACCTTCAAGATTCTTTTAATGGCTTTCTGTAAATCTATGAAGAATTCTTCGAGCATCTCGTTCCGCTCCATCTTCACAAGATCATCTAATTAATCCATACTTATCTCTTAGTAAATCCTTATGAACTCCTCAGCCCAAGTATTCGATGAAATGAAGATAGCTATAATGAGTAGATGGAATGCTACATGCGGCGTAAGCCTTCATGCGGAGATCATTGGTAGAAAGTTTAGGGAGCTTGGACACGATGTCGTGGTCTATGCTCCAACCCTTGAATCCGCGAACGCAGATTGGCATCATAGACATATAGATGTAGTTGATGAGCCATGGGTGCGCAGGGTCTTCGACGAGACCGATGAGTATCTCTATCCAGCTGGGGGGAGTATAAAGTCGGATGAGTTGCTCAAGGAGGATTACGACGTATTCATCGTAGAGTCGGTTAACAGATTTCCCGTCTACGAGTTCAAGAAGATAGCGTCTAAAATTAAGGAGAAGGCTCCGCTGATACTCGTGATGCACCTCGGATATATACGGGACACCGATCCATTGATGGAGATAGATTGGGATAAGATAGTGGTCTTCGACAGAAGATACGTCGAGGAGATATTCTCGGTCTATGGGAGAGGGGTTGAGGAGAAGATCGTAGAGATCCCCTATCCATGCCCCATCATCGATGTCGAGCCGATTAGGCCAAAGTCTTTAGAAGGTGAGTTCCTCTTCTTCACCTTCGGCAGGCAGCCCGTGATGGAGTATCTCGACTATGTTCGCGCCTTAAGGAGGCTCTCCGAGAGATACGATTTCAAGTATTTAGTAGTTAGAAGTGATCTCAAGCTTCCGTTCAGGGATGGATGGATGATTCAGAGGCTTGAGAGACCTGAGATGAGAATGGTGCATCGATATCTGAGAGGCTCGGATATACATCTTCTTCCAAAGGGCGAAAGCAGGGGGGTCGTGATCTCCTCGACCCTCACTCAAACGATCTACACTGGAACTCCCACGGTCGTCCCGGATACACGGCACTTCGAACTCATACCAGTTGACAAGGATGGGTTCGGCCCGATAGTGAAATATAGGGTTGGCGACACCCATGACCTTGAGAGGAAGTTATCGGTTCTAATAGAAGATGGTGATCTCAGGAAGAGGATCTCGAGGGCTGCGAGAGAATATGCCAAAAAATATAGTGATGATTTTGTCGCCAAGAAGTTTTTGGATCTCATCAGATCTTTAGGGGCTTGATGTCAGTAGATCCTCCCCTTATCAAGCTCCGCCATCAAGTTGTTTAATGAGAGTATTCCCAGCCCGATCATGTAGTCCGCCGCACCATAGCTTATCACCACTTCATCCTTGCTTATCTTGACTGCTCCACATGGAAAGATCGTTAAGGGCCTGTCTCCGATGAGCTCGTAGGGCGTGGTCGGCTCCATTATGTATCTGGGGGTGACCGCTTCTAAGACGACTTCATCATCCGATAACGATAGCTGAGCCGCAAAGACCCTATACACCAATCGCTCTCTATCGGTGGCATGGATCAGGGTTATGAGCTTCTTATCTCCCATGTTTACGAGTGGGGTGGCCCATCCAAGCTTGCCCTCAAACGGCATTACATCGAGTACCTCGACCGCATCAACGATCTCTATCTCTTTGATCTTCATCTCATCCGTTGATAAAATCTTTGGATCAAGCTTGCTTACCACGAGCCTCAAAGTGTCATCGATTAGATGTGGTCTATGGAGGAAGTAGAGTCTCCCATCACCCATCTCATGGAGAAAGGCGTCTTTGTCGGTTATTATCCTACCGAAGACATTTGCAGATGGTATGAATACGAAACGCTTAATCCAATTTCTGAGGGTCTCATCATAGACCGCCGTCACGGGCACAGTCCTATTCACCCTGATTGGGGAGAAGTAGTTTATCGATCTACCGGTATAAGTCATATACAGCTTGCCACGGACCTTGTAAACCCTTGGATCCTCGGTTCCCCAAACATCGTATTTCGTCGATGGATAGATGATTATTCTCCCGACATAGCTGTTTATGTTTACGTATCCGTTGAAGAGATCGTGGAGCGGGACCTCGAACTCGATTATGCTGCTGACATACATGTAGTATCCGAGGATTATCCTGGCATAGATCTTTAGAACGTCCTCTTCTTCATCATAGGTCACACTCGCGTTGAAGGCGGTTATCGGATGGCTCACGGGATAGTTGTGGATGGTTATCCTGTTAGGGCTTATCACCCCATATCTTCTAACGATATCCTCGGTTTCATTTCTCCTGATCCTCTTAGCTTCTTCAGATCCAATAGCTCTCTTAAATCTAAGGCTGGCGATCACCATTTAGTCACAGACCATATCCAGAGGCTGTCAGCCTATAAGTTTTTCCGTCAACAATTTTTAGTCTCCCAAACGAATCCCCTATGGTTGAGTGGGCATAGGATAGATCTTGAAGAAATCGGAGAATGGGTTAAGGCCGGGGGATTTAGGAGGATCTTAATCCAAGCTCCTCCAGGCTTATGGCCAGAGGCGGCGAGGATCTCGGAGTTCTTGGAGAAGAATGACATTGAAGCGATAATCCATGGAGGTAGCTGTTGGGGTGGATGTGATGTAGCATATCTCGAGGCCAAGTCTCTGAGACTCGACGCGATAATCCACATGGGCCATTCAAGGTTCCTAGAGAGGGATGAGATCCCCACTTACTATCTTGAATGCAGATACATGGACCCAGAGCCTCTTAGATCGCTACTGAGAAAGGTCGGGGATCGGCTCGATGGGTTTAGGAGTATAGGGGTGGGCTTAACCGTTCAATGGCTAGACTTCCTAGACGAGTTTCTAACCGGGCTACGAAATCTAGGGTTCGAGCCCTATGTCGGCGAACCAATGGGGGTCTTAAGATATAGGGGGCAGGTGCTAGGATGCAATTATCGTCCTCTCTTAAGGCTTGAAGAGGTGGTGGACTGCTATCTAGTGGTCGGGAGCGTATTCCATGGCCTTGGGCTAGCGCTCCAAACGAGTAAGCCCACCTATGCAGGAGACCCGCATACCCAGAAGATCGTGAAGCTTGAGGAGCGCGTCAAAAACCTCCTAAAATCTAGGTATGGCCATATTCAAGGATTCAAGAGGGCACGGCGAATTGGAGTGCTATTAAGCGTTAAGCCTGGTCAGAGGAGAGTTAAGCTAGCCATGAAGCTGAAGGAGCTGATTGAGGAGGCCGGTAAGATCCCGGAGGTCGTCGTGGTGGATGATGTGAGAGAGGACTATCTACAAGACCTCCCCCATGAAGCCTTCGTTAACACCGCTTGCCCAAGGCTCTCGATAGAGGATCAAGAGAGGTTGGGAAAGCCCCTCCTATTGCCCATGGAGGTGGCCGTCGCTCTCGATAGGGCGAGCTGGGAAGAGATTATCAGAACTCCAAGCTACATGGCCATGGAGATACCTTTATAGCTTCATACCTCAGCGAGAAAGCTCCAGCCGACGACTTGAAGGAATAGCTTATAGATAGATTTATTGAAGATATCTCGAAGTGAGATGGTATTCTTGAGGGACGGCGACCTAGCATCTCCGGGAGAGCCGATATGCGTCGCGGAGGAGTATATGCCTGGAGAGAACGTTGAGCTCGATAAGGGGGGAGTCGTGGTCTCGATCCTCAGGGGAAGGGTGAGCTATGATAATAAGAGGAGAGTTGTTAGAGTTGAGCCCCTAAAGCTCGTCGAGAAGCTTAGGGTCGGCGATAAGGTGCTGGTCGAGGTTAAGGAAGTCCAAGATAAGATAGCGATAGCCAGCATACTATCGATTAATGGAAGGCTTATCAAGCATCCGAGGACCGCAGTCATCCTCCCAAATCCTGGGATGAGGAAGACCATGGATCAATATGTTGGAATAGGGGATCTGGTGGTGGCCTCGGTGGTTACGACCTTCATGGGGATCATCGGGCTGTCCATATGGAGGCAGGATCTAGGGGTGGTGTTGGCGAGATGCGATAAGTGCTCTGGGATGCTGAAGAGGGTTAGGAGGAGATTGGTCTGCGTGAGATGTGGGAGAGTGGAGAAACGTAAAATAGTTCCACAATATGGTAGCATAGCATACTTAATCTCCATA
>CAYVHW010000054.1:0-6356 GCA_964451435.1 uncultured Nitrososphaeria archaeon
GGGTGACGACAGCTATAGCCAGAGATGAGTCAGATAACTTCGACTTCTTCTACACACCTCGAGGATTGCCCGTCCCACTTTGGCAAGCATATAAGCCTGCTTCAGAGTTCGATGAGATCGCTAAGAGACTGGCGACCAAGGACTATGCAACTTGGGAGGAGAGAAACGAGCTTATGGCCAAGGCCCTTGAACTATCGATGAAGGACTCGGTCAGAGTATGGCTTGTGAATAGCCTCACCGCTTGGGTGGCGAGAAAGGAGGTTAAGCAAGCATGCGACTTAGCTGGAGGATTCTACGGTGCCAGGCTGTGGCCATATACGCTGAAATTCGAGGGGAAGGTTGGAGGAACTGCGAAGATAGTAACACAGGCTAAGATCCCGATCGAGCCCTGGAACCCGCTCGGCGGAAGCGACTGGGTCTATGACACGATGATCTATCGAGCAACCTATGATCCTCCGCTAATGCCCGACCCATACACCGGTCTCTACTGGCCTCTAAAGGTTGTGAAGGCCGAGGTCTACGTCAAGCGCGGAATCCCCGTGACCAAGACGCTCGACTGGCTCTCCCTCAAGTTCGTTGATAAGATAGAGGTTCCAACCGACGCATGGTATGGCTGGGATGCTAAGGAGCATAAGATACTTACCGCTCCAGAGGGTCTCACGGCCAAGGCTAAGGTGGTCTTACACTTCAGAGATGATCTATTCGAGCATAAGTGGCATGATGGCACGAAGATCTCGCTCGCCGACTTCATATTCAACTATATAATAACCTTTGATAGGGCTGACAACGCCAGCGCGGTCTTCGACGAATCTTACCTCGAGACATTTAAGGCATTCAAGGAGTACTTCAAGGGATTCAAGATAGTGAGCAAAAAACCGCTCGTCCTAGAACTCTATACCGATAACGTCTACCCGGACGCCGAGTGGATAGTCAATGACGTAGCTTTATGGTTCTATCCACGAGGAGATTATGGGCCGGCTCCTTGGCACATGATAACGATAGGTCTCCTCGCCGAGGAGAAGGGGCTAGCTGCCTTCACAGCCGCCAAGGCCGATAAGCTCGGAGTCGAGAGACTGAACTACATAACTGGAGCAACCTTAGACACCCTGAAGAGGATGCTCGACGAAGCCATAGCAACGAAGTATATACCATACAAGGAGGTGCTTGGAAAGTATATCACGGAAGACGAGGCTGTGGCCAGATATGAGGCCCTTAAGAAGTGGTATGAGGAGAAGGGGCACTTCTGGATCGGAGACGGTCCATTCTATCTAGAGAGCGTCGACGCAACCGCACACGTAATCACGATAAAGGCGAATAGAGAATATCCGGATACCGCCGATAAATGGATGATCTTCGGGGAGCCTAAGATACCTGAAGTGGCGGTCGAAGGCCCGAGCAACGTCATCTCTGGACTAGGATCCGCCTTCAACGTCAAGGTGACCTTCAAGGGCGAGCCATATAAGATCTCCGATATCGATTCCGTGAAATACATAATCGTGGACGCTAAGGGCAGAGTGGCGGCCGTCGGCATGGCGAAGGCGGTCGAGGATGGATTATGGTCCGTTGGGCTTAGCGCAGCCGATACTTCAGCGCTCCCACCGGGTTCGACTAAGCTCCTCGTAGCCGTGACTTCGAAGCTCGTCAGCATCCCAGTCATCAAAGAGACCTCCTTCACGGCGCTCGGCCTAGAGGATTATCTCGGTGGAAAGCTCGGTGAGGTTGAGGCGAGAGCGAAGGCGGGAATACAGCCTCTGAAGGACGCGGTAAGTTCCCTCGAGGCGGATGTCGAATCTCTGAAGGGCCAGCTCTCGACGTTGAACACCATGCTGATGATCTCAATAATCATCTCCATAATAGCCATAGCGATCGCAGCAGTAGCCCTAGTGAGAAGGCAGAAGTAGACCTTCTAAACTCCCCTTTTTATTTAAGAGTTGATGAAGATTTTTATTGCAGAGATCTAGGACTTTTTATTACGGATAGAGTCACTTGGAGAAAATCGGGGTGAGACCACGCTGAAACGCGAACATAAGCGGATGCTGCGATACGCCGCGCTGAGAGGGATATGTCTCTTCGCGGTCGTAGTTGTGGCCGTCTATATAACGATCCTCATAGCTAATATGGGGGGATATGTGGATCAGATAATAAAGAGCGAGGTCCGCTTCCGGGTAGGTGTATTAGTGAACCAAAATCCCGCGTACAAAAACCTGCCCCCCAGCAAGAAGGCGGAATTGATCGAAGGACTTTACCAGCAGGAAATAAAGCGCCTCGGATTAGACACTCCCTTCATATTTAGAAGCCACCAATACTTAGTGAGGGCGCTAACCTTAGATCTCGGGAGATCTTTATACCTTACGAGCGATACTGGATCGAGGCTTGTGCGAAACATAATCTTAGAGAGACTTCCCGCAACAGTCCTCCTATTCACCAGCATAAACCTAATTCTCTTCTTTATCTCGATCACCCTCGGACTCTACGCGTCGAGAAGATATGGGAGCAAGCTCGATAAGCTCATAGTCGCCCTCTCACCCCTCTCATCCATACCGGGCTGGTTCTATGGGATATTCCTGATATTGATATTCGCCGCCACGCTCCACATCCTCCCCTATGGCGGGCTTGTAGATGTACCTCCGCCAAAAGACACATTTCAATATGCTCTAAGCGTCTTAAAGCATATGATCTTACCGGTCCTCTCTTGGCTTGTGGCATACACCTTCATACAAACCTATATACGTAGAACCTTCTTCCTGATGTTTTCGCAGGAGGACTACGTTGAGATGGCGGAGGCTAAGGGGCTTCCTCCGAGGATAATAGAGCGGCGATATATCTTGAAGCCAACTCTGCCTCCGATAATAACGGATCTCTCCCTCACCCTCATAAGCTCTTGGATGGGAGCCGTGATCACCGAGAGAGTATTTAACTGGCCTGGGCTAGGAACCCTCCTATACATGGCCGCGATCATGCTCGACTCTCCCGTGATAATTGGATCGGTGGTGATCTACGCCTACCTGCTGGCGGTCACCGTCTTCGTGCTCGACATAGTATACGCGATAGTAGATCCACGCGTAAGATTGGGGGTGACGTGAAGCGAGCCTCTCACGCCGTGCAAAGCAGTTCCTCAAAGACCTCTTCCACTATAAATCCGCAGTGGCGGGTATAGCAATCCTTCTCATCTTGGTCGGAATCTCGATCTACACCATAACCACTATACCCTATGAGCGGGCGACATATCTCTGGCAGGCTGGGAAGGGGATCTGGCTCGATAATCCGCGAAATGCTCTTCCATCGTGGATGAATTTATTCCTACCAAAGAAGCTTCCGGAGACGATAATCTTGAACACGGCCGAGAAACAGAGAGGAGTTACGAAGATCGTCGTGCCCTTCGGAAAGACTATGAGTAAGGTGATAATGGAGTTTACATTCAATTACAAGTACGATGATTTCCCCAGCGAGATAAACCTATTCTACTCTTCGAAATTCACGAGCACGCCCCCACAGTTAACGGTTTATTGGGTGAAGCCGAATGGAGAAAAATTTAAACTGAAAGATCTCACGCTCAGCGAGAAAGGCGCCTACTATATCTCAAATGATGAGGAGCTGGTGAAGATGTTCATAAACCATATACGGGGGAAGCTCGGAAAAGAGCCAGAGTATGGAATAGCTCCCGAGATAGCACTGTTCGCAAAAGAGGATGCATCTATTCTGAAGAGAGAAACGGTCTCCCCGTTGAAGGGAGAGTATCGCATGGCAATTGAGGGAATGTTATTTGAGAAAGATTCCGATGTAAACGTGAAGCTAGTAGTGTATGGGAAAGTTCACGGGATGGCGGGAACCGACCACCTCAGAAGAGATTTAATGATAGCGCTCCTATGGGGGACGCCGATAGCGCTATCCTTCGGGATGATCGCCGCCCTCTCCATAGCCGTGCTGCAGATGATCATTGCGGCAACGAGCGCTTGGTTCGGAGGCCGTGTCGACTTCATTCTCCAGAGGCTCACCGAGATAAACATGACCCTACCGTTTCTGCCAATTCTAATAATGATCGCCGTATTCTATAAGCTTAATATATGGACTATGCTCCTCGTGATCGTCGCGTTGAGCATCTTCGGCTCTGGGGTTAAAACCTATAGAGCCGTATTCCTCCAAGTGAAGGAGTTTCCTTATATCGACGCGGCGAGATCCTATGGGGCGGGCAGTCTGCGAATAATCTTCCTCTACATAATCCCCAAGATCCTGCCCACAATAATCCCCTCTCTAGTGCTCTCGGTCCCTGACTTCGTCTTCCTCGAGGCCGCGCTGGCAATACTTGGGCTCGGAGACCCAGTCGCTCCAACGTGGGGTAAGATAATAGACGACGCGTTCTCTGCGGGAGCCCTCTATAAGGGATACTTCTATTGGGTTCTTGAACCATCCTTCCTGCTGATCTTAACCGCCCTCGGATTCGCCCTCCTAGGCCTCTCCCTAGACAAGATATTCAACCCGAGGTTGAAGGAGGTATGAGCTTCCTTAAAGTCGAAGACCTATACCTGTATTATCGGACAAGGATGGGCACCCTTCAAGCGGTTGACGGCGTATCCTTCAGCATGAAGAAGGCGGAGAGTTTAGCGCTGATAGGCGAATCGGGCTGCGGGAAAAGCTCGCTAGCTAAGTGTTTGATAAGGCTTCTGCCGAGGAACGTCGAGCTCTTCAAGGGACACATCTATCTAGATGGCTTGGACTTGATGGAGCTGAACGATGAGGAGTTTAGGAGGACTATACGCTGGCAAAAGATCTCCATGGTTCCACAAGCCGCATTAAACTCGCTAAACCCCGTCGTCAAAGTAGGTGAACAGGTCGCCGAACCACTATTAATCCACAAGTCTGTAGATAAGAAGGAAGCCCTCGAAAAAGTTAGGGAACTGTTCTCTCTCGTCGGAATCCCCCAAGCCTTCATGGATAGATATCCATTTGAATTAAGCGGTGGGATGAGGCAGAGGGTGATCATAGCCATGGCGTTGATAATGAATCCGGAGATAGTGATATTGGACGAGCCCACCTCCGCGCTCGATGTCTTAATTCAAGCCAGCATCATGAACATGCTTAAGAGGATAAAGAGGGAGTCTAATCTCACATTCATACTGATCACCCACGACGTGAGCATATCCAGCGAGCTCGCGGACAGGGTGGCGGTCATGTATGGAGGGCAGATAGTAGAGTTAAACGACGCGGAAAGCTTCTATAAATCCCCCCTCCACCCATACTCGCAGAAGCTCATGGCAAGCGTCCCATCCCTAAGAGAGGACAAGCAACCAGAGTATATCCCCGGCTCTCCAGTGAGCTTGATAAATCCCCCGAAAGGATGTAGATTCGCCGATCGATGTCCCTTCAGAACAGAGAAGTGCTCGGAGGAACCGCCTCTAGTATCGTTGAAAGATGGAAATTACGTCAGGTGTTGGCTCTATGCTAGGTGAGGTGGTGTAGCGTGGCGGGAGATAGGATACTGCTCTCCTTGAGAGACCTCAGAAAATGGTATTCCATTAGAAAGGGCATCTTTGGGAAGACCGTCTATGTCAAGGCCCTAGATGGCGTGAGCTTCGACCTAAGAAGAGGGGAAGCCATATCACTCGTTGGGGAAAGCGGATGCGGGAAGACCACGCTCGGCAGGACAATCCTAGGACTTGAAGAGCCTACCAGCGGAAAGATAATATTCGATGGTAAGGAGATCGTGAATTCTGATAAGAAGCTGATGAAATGGTATCGAAGACAGACGGGCTTTGTTCAACAAGATCCTTTTGGAGCCCTACCACCCTTCATGACCGTCAAGCGAATTCTAGAAGAGCCGATGATCATAAACAAGGTGGACAAGAGAGAGAGGCGTGAGAGAATTTACAAAGCTTTAACAGAAGTGAGGTTGACGCCGGTCGAGGACTTCCTGAACAAGTATCCGCATATGCTGAGCGGGGGCCAGCAGCAAAGGGTCGTCATCGCGAGGGCGATGATCCTAAACCCAAAGCTGATAATTGCCGATGAACCCGTGTCGATGTTAGATGCATCGGTTAGAATCGAGATACTAACACTACTCAAGAAGCTTCAAAAATTACACGATATAAGTATAATTTACATCACCCATGACCTCTCCACAACACGCTACTTCTCAGAATGGATATTCGTCATGTATGCTGGAAAGATCGTGGAGAAAGCTCCGGTGAAAGAGCTTCTCAAAAATCCCCTGCACCCGTATTCCAGAGCGCTTCTCGCCGCGATCCCAGATCCAGACGCTAGGAATAGATTCATCATCAGGGAGCTTCCTCCGGGAGAACCTCCAAGCCTAATCGATCCACCCAAGGGTTGTAGATTCCATCCGAGATGCGTCCACAAGA
>CAYVHW010000055.1:0-5988 GCA_964451435.1 uncultured Nitrososphaeria archaeon
GAGCCCCGGCCGGGCTTTGAACCCGGGACCACCGGCTCTTAGGGCCAGCTTTTTGGAGCCTTAGCTTACCAAGCCGGTGCTCTACCAGACTGAGCTACCGGGGCTTATTCTCTATTGGTTTTCCGCTGGTTTTATATTTTATTTTTAGACGGTTGATTTCGTGAAGTTCAGCTTCTCCACTATTGCGTGTGGCGCGTAGACCGGGGTCTCGACCTCCCACCAGCTTATCCAATACCTCTCTCTTCCAAGCTCCCTTATCCTGCTCAGTATTCTAAGCATGTTATCGCTTATCCTAAGCCCCTTTATCGAGGACTCTATACTCCCCCTCCTTATCCTGAATAAGCCGTCTCTGGGAATGGTTGAGAAGTCTCCAGTCCTATAGTTCTGGTATCTGAGATACCAATCATTCGTCACGTAGATCCCATCATCTATGCTTGAGAGGAGCTTCTCAAAGCTCTTACCACCTCCCTCGACTATTAGGTTGAATGGGGTTGGGACTATGAGACCGGCGTTGGCCGTGGTCTCCGCCCCAAACTTCTTGGCGGTCGTCGAGTTATGCAGATAGGTCTTCAAAACACCTCTATCGACTATCACGTTCCTCCTAGTCGGAACCCCTTCATCGTCGAAGGCGGCTGAGCCATAGGTTCTCGGAATGGTTGGATCGTCTATGAGGCTGAAGACCTTCGATGAGATCTCCTGGCCAAGTTTATCCTTGAAAAAGGATAGGCCGGCGTCGACATAATAGGCCGATGAAGCATCTCCAACATGCTCTACTAGGTGGGCGAAGACCATAGGCCCTAGGAGAGTCTCATATTCTCCGGGCTCGCCCTCAACCGGGTTTAAGGCCATCCGAGCTATCTCTCCAGCCCTCCTCCCAGCTTCCTCCGGATCAAAGTCCCTATCGTCTGCGGCGATAGAGACGAAGTGGCCTGCGGCGTCCTCAGATGCAAGTGCTCTAACCGAGATCTCGACCGTGGCCTCACTCGCGACCCCATAAGCCCTCCCACTAGTCCTAAGCCAAGTCTTGCCGCTTGAATAGGTTAGGGTTCCGGCGACCCTTTCAGCCCCCTCAGCTAGAGCGGCGTTTACGGCGGCCTCAACATGGTCTACTAGCTTCTCCGGATCTCCCGACACCTTTCCAGCCTTCAATAGACTCTTATCATACTTGAATGGGCCTCTTGGGAGCTCGGCATAGGTCTCGGCGGGCTCGCTCATCTTCGCTAGATGGATCGCCTGCTTCACAGCCTCCCTAATGCTTTGAATCGATAGGTTGTCGACCGAGATGCTGGCCCTCCTCTCCCTTATGGCGACGAATATCTCGGCCGTCCGCTCATCCCTCTCCTCCGATACGACGACCTCATTGTTCGCGAACTTTATCCTTCTCTCCCTCCCAACATAGACCTCGGCGACCACGTCTGTGGCTCCAAGCTTCAGCGCATTCGAGACTATGAATCTCGTAAGCTTTCCCGGATCCATCCTCCTCAAAATCTCTGAGCTTATCGAGGCAATAAGATTTCCCCTTCTCAGATCCCAAAATTTAAGATAGCCTTGGAGGCTTCGGCTTTGGATATTTATTCTCGGATTGATATCAATAGCATGTCATGCGATTCTCCGACGAAGTAGTTGAGGAGCTTAAGCGTGTTGGGGTCGCCGTTGAATCGGTTAAGGCTCTAAGCATCCACGGCGCGTCAGCGGAGAGGCGGCCTTCGATCATACTAGTAATAACGGATATGGTGAGGCAATTTAGGTTCGTGAAGAGGGGGTTAAGCCTCTTGATATTGGCTGATGAGGAGAGCGTCTTAAGAGACGCCTCAAATGAGGAGTTCGGGGGAATCATAGCGCACAGCTTCCTACTCCCATACAATCCCATAATCAATGAGAGGCTCTTAAAGGATCTTGAGAGGAGATATAAGAGGCTCGTCATAGTCGAATCCCTTCAAAACCTAATTTTAGAGCATAAGCTGGCCTCGACTAGGCTGATAATCAAGCCTGAATACTTCCTCTATGACAAGCTTAGAAGGCTCACGGCCATCTATCCACCCTCTAGGAGGTTTGTCAGGGAGATGTTTAAAGGATCGAGGGATGATGTTAATAGGGTTTTAGAGGGATTCTTGAATGCGGTAAAGGAGCTGGTCGAGCAAGGGATACTTGAAGAGAAACATGGTGGATATTCTCCAACAGATCGATTTGTCCATGAGATCTTGTCTAGGAAAACCATCTATGATAGATTCTCGGGTGAGCTTGAGCGCCTCCTTAAACTCTATCTGACGGCCAGCTTCTCATCCCCATTAGACGCCATCAAGAGCATCAGCCTTGATCTCGACATCTTAATTCCCATGAGGGTTCCAGATCCTAGCAAGATGCTCTATATGGAGACCTCGATCGGACCTCAACCCCTAGCGACGAGTAAGGGAATAAGAGACTTCATTCACGAGGCTTATGGGGTTAGACCCGTGGATGTCAGGTTGAGGAAGGTTGGAGGAGTCTTCAACTCAACCTACTTCGCATCATTTAAGGTCGATGGACGGGAGGAGAGGATCTTCGTCAAGAAATATCTCAACTGGACCGACTTTAAGTGGGTGGCGGCATGGCTCTGGGCCATAGGTGTGAAGAACTTCTCGGTCCTGGCCTCATCTAGGATGAGCAATGAGATCTACTTCATAAACAAGCTATCAGAGCTTGGATTCAACACCGCCGAGATACTCCACATAAACTGGCCTAAGAAGATGATCTTCCAGAGATACATAGACGGCGTTGATGGACTGAAAGCTTTGAAGAATGCTGGTGAGCCGAGGATATTCGATGAGGTCTCATATAGGATGGGGAAGACCCTAGCGATGGTTCATGAGAAGGGGATCTGCATAGGAGACTGTAATCCATTCACGTTCATCTTCGCAGGAGATGAAGCATACCTAGTGGATCTTGAACAATGTTCCTTCGAAGGCTCGAAGCCCTGGGATCTATGTGAGCTACTATTCTATACAGGCCATTACTTAAATCCAGAAGAGGCAGAAAGATTCTCTAGAAATGTCGTTCAAGGATATCTTGATGTTGGAGAGAGGAGTGTGGTCAGAGATGCGTTGGATCAGAGGTTTATGAGGATATTCGTCCCATGGACTCCGCCATGGATCCAGTCGAGGATTAGGAGAAGTGTTAGGGAGGTATTGGAATCCTAGATGAGCTTAACATACTCTTTTCCCGCCGCCTCAACAGACCCTATTAGTAGGCTATAGAACTTCCTGCCATGAACTCTATCAACCACGGACTCAAGTTTCCCATAAGCCTCAATTCTATCCCCCTCCTCGAACATCGCCGAGAATGTGAGATCGTAACACATTAACTGCTCAACATCGTATTCTCTACCGCCGATCTCAGCACTTCCATGAACCTTGTAAATGGCTGGGTTGAAGCATGAGTCGGATGCATCATCTACCTCGAGGATTGCATGAGCTAATCCAATCTTCCGATAAATCTTATCAGAGTATTTCTCAGTGATTTCCTCGCTCTTTCTGACACCATGTATTGAGAACTCCACCCCCCGATAAACTCCCCTATACCTTACTCGATTGACTAGATTTGAGGCATCGCTTAGTGTTATAGGATAGCGTTTAAGCATGTCTCTCAAAGCCTGCTCCCTAGACCTGACCCCTAGATAACCTAGCTCGCTTAGAATCTCGACCGCCTTCCAGAACTCCTTCCTCCCATAGACTATCAGATCTATATCGGATCTCTCATGATGTATTTGGAGTAGGATCGATCCAGTTATCCCGAAATCATCTTCATGGAGATCCCCATGATCGCATATCTCATGAATGAGGGCGATCGTCAACTTCTCCAACCTATCCCTCGGCCCGCGCTTAAAGAGTTCACGCAACCCAGCCGAGCAGTTATAATGCTTCTTGACAAACTCTACTGGAACTGAGGACATCTCAGCCCCTATCACCGGATCAAATTCGACGAACTCGGGCTTAACCCTCTTCAAATACTCTAATATCTTCTTGAACTCGTCCATCGAGTATTCTGAGAATGCTCTCGAAAAGCTTTTCCCACCTCTTCTCCACGGCCCAGTTCCCGGAACGTACTTGAGATATGAGAAGAATCTCCCCGGCGGATGGATGTCTCCCACGACGCAGAATATCCATGAATCCTCCGTCTCTAGAAAGTCGTGATCTCTTATCAACCCGCCAATTAGATTCTTCGATCCATATTTAGATATAGTGGAACGGGATTATTACATCCATCTCATCATTTCCCAAGAACACCCTCTTCCATTTTCTGCCACCGAGCTTAACGGTTTCAAGTCTTCCAACGACCTTAACTCTGTCTCCATATGAGGCCATCTCCGCAAACCTGCTCCTCATCGAGAAGACCTCGACCACCTCTCCTTCCTCGACCTCGCCGAATAATCTCCTCTCCACGGATACCGAATACTTGTTCGGGGTTAGGATCGAATATTCATCGTCTACGACTTCTCCTATGAAACCCGTTGATCCCATCTCCACACATTCTTGGTCTAGGCTCTCCCAATACTCAGATGGCAGTGGGACTATCTTCGCCGTGTAGGCTTTTCCGGAGAACATTCCGGTTAAGATCTTAGATCTCTCGACGGTCATCCAGGTTCTTAATGGTAGAGGTGAGTCCAGCCTAGACTTCCTCAGCTCATAATAATCTTTTAAGGGTTCTAGACCTCCGCTTCTCCTAAGCTCCCTCATCGACTCATAGACTCTCCTCCCATTCTCGATCCCATATACTATGAGATCTATATCTGACCTCGGCGAACATTTTCCAAGGAGTATCGACCCCGTTATCCCGATAAAACTCTCATCGATCCCAGACTCTTCAACCAAGGTTCTTCTAAATTCCTCGGCCTCAGGTGAGATTCGTTCAACATGCTTAACGGATAGAGGATTATAGACCTTATCGACGGCGTCTAAGGGCGGGGCGGGCAACCTCTTGCCAGCGAAACTAAACCAACTATAATACTCAGGGTATCTCTCGATGAAGTAATTCAAGGATTCCTCCAAGCTTCTAATTCTCTTAAAGCCTTCATCGAGTAAGACGTAGGTTGGTAGGGCGATCGCTCTCCCCGGAGGCTGTAAAACTCCCTTGACGGCCATGATCATGTTCTCGAGCTCGACGTAGAAGCCCTCGATTGGATGGGTCGGCGGCTCCACGATAACCATTTCATAGGTCGAGGCTATTTATCTCTTTAGAGAATGGCGGGGGAGAGGGTCACGGTATTCAAGGCTGGAGAGATCGAGATAAAGCTTGTTAAGGATCGGAAGATCTACATGCCATCGGTTGCGACGAGACTCATAGCCGAGAACCTCCATAATTTAGATGGTTTAAGGGTTTTAGATCTTGGAACAGGTTCTGGAGTATTAGCAATACTCGCATCAAAACTCGGAGCGGAGAGCGTCGTCGCAACCGATATCTCGGAAAGAGCTATCAGGATAGCGAGGAGGAACGCTGAGCTTAATGGAGTTGAGATAGATTTTAGGGTTGGAGACCTATTCGATCCCGTAAGGGATGAGCTATTCGACTTGATAATCTGTAATCCTCCGATGACTCCATCCCCAACTCAGCTACCTAGATTTACTTGGGGAGGAGTTGATGGTAGGCTCATTCTCGATAGGGTTATAGATGGCGCGCCGAATCATCTAAGGGAGGGTGGGAGGCTCCTCCTCCCCGTCGTCTCCCTAGTCGGTATAGGTAGAACCTTTCGAGCATTGTTGGAGAAAGGGTTGAGTCCAAAGGTCTTGGATTATCGAGTCCATCCATTTGGGAAGACACTTTATAGATCACTTAGCCACCTTAAGTCGTTGCCTGACTCGGATTATGTTTACGATCATTTGGGAAGGATTTGTTGGAGGCTCGTCCTCTTTGAGGCCATCAAGACTTAGATAATTCTTCTATAGCCTTTCCCAGTAGTCTAATTCCTTCCCTTATGTTCTCCTCGGATGTGGCGAAGCTTATCCTTATGAATCC
>CAYVHW010000056.1:0-4066 GCA_964451435.1 uncultured Nitrososphaeria archaeon
GCTATTAGCGTTTCTTTCTCGATAAATCTCGAAAAACAATGATTCATTAACCAATTAATTCTAGATTTTTGGGAATGGAGTTGGGTGGGAGATCGGGCGCCGAGATCTATGGGATCTTGAAGAGTCCGGTGAGGAGGGAGATAATCTCGCTCCTATACACGCGTGGGGAGCTCTCCGCGACCCAGCTAAAGCTCCTTCTCAACGTGAGCTATGGAACCCTCTACTATCACCTAGACTTCTTGAAGCCTCTCATCATTCAGGTTAGGAGGGGGAGGTATAGGTTGAGCGAGAGGGGGATAAGGGTTGCGGAGAGGATGTTGAGGGAGATGTATGAGGGAGATTCCAGTAGATTTTCGTTAAGCCTCTTTGAGAGGATGGCTGCGTCTCCAACATATTATCTCCCAATCGGTATCTTGGCCGCGATAACCTATGCATCGGCGCCATATATCCTTCCAGTCAAGTCCTCGATCCTATACTTGAAGTTCTCGAATCCGGGAGACAGCTTAAGCATGGTAGTGAGCCTCGGCATAACCCTAGCCTATTCCATGGTCGTGGGAGCCTTATTCTGTAGGGGGAGGGGTTGGATCTTAGGGGTTTTATGCTCGACGATGGCATCCTATATACCAATAGATGTCTATCTCTTCATGCTCCTCGCCTTGGAGAAGATTGAGGTCGAGCTACTCTCAGTTATACCGATCCTTCAAGCGGGCTTCGTAGTCGTCCACTTAATTCAGCTACTCATCCTCGCCGCGGGCTTCACGTATTCTGGGGGATTGGGGTGGGAGAAGAGTCTGCCGATAGCCCTCCTCCTCTCCTACATAAGCCTCCTAACCTCATACTACAACCTCCTCTAAGATGGAAAAGGTAATGTAATACTCGATGGATGATTTCCATAATGCTCTCGCGGCGAGATTATGAGAGGATAATTAGGGAGATGGACTCTGTCGGGGAAGATGCATTGACCTATCTTAGGGAGAGTTCGCCTTGGTTCAATATCCTCGAACCGTCCATTATCCGCCTCTCAGAAACTCTATCGAGGCTTAACTTAACTCACGTCCTCTACGGTCTTAGGGTTCTCCCACTATATGGAGTCCCCCACATCTTCAAGGAGACCTCCTTCGCGGTCAGGGTTGAAGACTTCGCAGAACTTCTCCAAAAGCTCTCAGATGAAGGTTTCATTAAACTCTCCTCAAATGATGAGGGCGTGCTCCTAGACCTCCAAAACAATAGGGTGATCCACCTACTATCTAGGCCGAAGCCGCTTAACTGGAGCGATAAGCTGATTGAGAGACTGGATAAGAGATATGGCGTCAACCTGCTATCCGTCGAGGACTACATAATATATCTACTCCTATTGGGCAAGATATCTCACATCGAACTCGCCGCCAAGGTGCTCTACGTGAATAGGGGTTTTCTCGACCGAGAATATTTGAGAGAAGTTGCCATTGACTATGGCGTTGGGGAGATTTTGGAGAGGATCTTAACCGAGCTGAGGATTTAATCCGTTATCAAAACACGCATCCTAATTATCACCTCTCCAAACTCCTTTCTGATTCTCTCGACGACATTTTGTTTTGTTCGATCGATCTTCGCGACTATGACTAGGTCAGCGTCTCCATAAACCTCGTTGACTTCCTCGACATCCTCCCATCCGATGACCTCATTGATCATCTTCTCCACGTGGTATTTTGGGTCTAGGTTTAGGAGGATGTAGGCTCTCTCAGGCCTTAACAAGCTTCCGAGGATCTTTTCATCGACCTTGAATCCAAAGTCCTCTAAGATTTCCTTGACATGCCTTGGATCTAAGGATCTTCCATGCTCCGATGCTTTCTCGGCCAGTTTCTCCGAGATCGCTCTTAAAACGCTTGGATCGATTTCAGCTTCAAGGAGCTTCTTCACAACCCTCTTACTGAGGAATGGGGTGACCTCGAAGAATATCTTGGTGAAGTCATGCCTCAACTTCCCCTCCGGAATATATCCTTGTGGAGCTTTGATGGCCATGGATTGATGGACTCCAGCCCTAATGGTCTTCGCCTCATCGCTGAGCGGATGCCTAAATGGGATCTTTATCCCGGTGAGCTTGCTGAATCTTTGATATAGTTCTCGAAGGAAGTCTCTTCTAAGCTTAAACTTGAATCCGTGGATGTCGATGAGGGGGGCTACCACCTCATATAGATCCGCTATCCCATTCCTATCCCCTACTCCGAGAATCGATGTCTGAAGCTCCTCCACCCCGATCAAGGCGGCCTCAATCGTGTTCGCCGACGCGTGGCCATAATCGTTGTGGAAGTGGGCTGAGAGCGGGATCTCGCAGAGCTGCTTAAGTCTCCCAAAGAATTCCCTCACCTGAGGAGGTGTTAGGATTCCGCTCGTATCTGGGACGCTTATGATAGTCGCACCCTCATCTTTGAGCTCTTCAATTATCTGGTATAGCTTCTCAAATCCATTCTCCTCGAAGTAGAATCTCGAAGCATCCTCAACCGTCGCCCTCCTATACTTAAATCCATAATCCTTAGCTAGGGCGACGGCATCTCTAAGCCTGTCAACCGCCTCCCTAAACCCCATTCCGCCGAACTTATACTCTCTATGAAGTCTCGTTGGAGCCATATAGACGCCTATTCCATCGACATCATATTTCGCAGCCGCCTCGACATCCCTCCTACAAGCCCTTCCATGGATCACTATCTCCACATCATAGCTTCTAAGCGCATCAACCACCTCCTCGACATCTCTCTGACTAGTCCTTGGAGGATAGTCGACGGTGAGCTCGATTCTATCCAAGCCCGCCTCGGCGAGGAGTCTCGCCACCTTAACCTTGGTCTCGAGCCTAAATCTTTGGAATAGTTCACCCTCCCTTAGGGTTGTATCTAGGATCTTCGGCAACTTAGAATCGACCATGATCCCTTCCCTAATAACCATTTATTCAAAAATCGTTAATTTTTCGGCCAATTCTTTACGAATAACATAAAATTTTTCCATATAACACGCAGACAATCTCCGGGATCTTCCGAGATCCTTATCTAGGAGGCCTCTCGGGGTAAGGCCATGAAGGTGGTGAAGGAGATAGTATACTTCGAGTCGGCGGGCCGAGAAAACACCTTGGAGACGCTCAGGACGGCGAAGAAGAGGGCCATGGAGCTCGGGATAAGGGATATAGTCGTGGCGTCCACCTCAGGCGAGACCGGTGTTAAGGCATGCGAGATCTTCAGGGGATTCAACCTAATAATCGTAAGACATCACACAGGTTTCATGGAGCCGGGAGTTCAAGAGATGAAGCCTGAACTTGAGAAGAAGATACTAGAGGCTGGAGCGAGGATCTTGACCTGCACCCACGCCTTGGCCGGGGTCGAGAGGGGGATGAGGAAGAGGTTTGGGATTAGAGGCCCTGTCGAGCTAATCGCCGAGGCTTTAAGGCTCTTTGGAGAGGGCATGAAGGTCTGTGTCGAGATAGCGGTCATGGCTGCCGATGCCGGGCTAATTCCAATAGATAGGAATGTGATATGCGTCGCTGGAACCGGCCATGGAGCTGATACGGCTATAATTGTGAAGCCCGCCCACTCCTCAAACTTCTTCGACCTAAAGGTAGTCGAGATAATAGCCATGCCCATGAAACGCTGAAGAGACTTAAATGAGTGAGTTGAGTGTTTAAGCAGAGATCGTTTAAACGTAAAGAGTTTTAAACTTGACGGTGACCCTATTCTCCGACCTCAAACACGAATTCACAGTATTCATCGCCCATACACTCACATTTCGTCTCCCTTGACGTGAACTCCTCATTAAAGAGCCCTGAAATGAACCCTGTAAAGAATCCTCGGGTGAAGTGGCATTGAGGCTCGTTATGACCCTTGCCTAGCATAGCACTCTCCCAGCTCTGCCTAGTTCTAATCACAACCCTTCTTCTCTGCTCATCCCATTCAACCAACTCGCCTATATATTGGCCGAAGGCATAGCCTGTGAGCAGAAATCTTATCATGAGTTGTTTGGGCGTTAAGTCAGGTCTCTCCCTCTTCGCCTCCTCAGCTCTATTAAATCCACCCATCCGACCCATATGATAGAGTAAGACCTT
>CAYVHW010000056.1:4166-5907 GCA_964451435.1 uncultured Nitrososphaeria archaeon
CCTCCTCAGCTCTATTAAATCCACCCATCCGACCCATATGATAGAGTAAGACCTTTGCAACCGATGCTCCAAGCCGCTTCCTTATGCCCTCAAAAGATCCCCTCAAGACATGGCCGAGGAAGAAGAACCCTCTCCTAGAGAAACATGTTAGTGGGAAGAATGGCTGATAGGAGAATCCGGGTATAGGATATTTCTTCCAGACGACTTCTTCAGCCCCGGTTATGTTCTTTAGCTCCGCTGCGATCCTATCATAATCGAACTCCTCTTCAGGAAGCTCCACGCAAACATAGATGCTTATCTTCTTCTTGACGACGCTTGAGGAGAGATATGAGAGAACGTTAAGGTTATGTCTCTTTAAGATTGAGAAGATTTTCTCCCCTTGTTCAGGTATATTTTCTAAGTTCTTGATCACCAGCCCCCCAAGCCTCGAACCCATCTTATCTATCACTAAAGATATGTCCAGGCTGTCGTACTCATCCATCCCAATTCCTCCAAGACGATTCATCCAGGCTTTTAAATTTATTGTGATGTCAGCATGCGGGCTTTATCGCCAAATTTATCACGATCTCAGCTATATCGGCAGCGTACTCGGCTATCCTCTTAAGGCTCTCTAAGATTAACCTTAACCCGGTTATGGTCTCGACATCGAGCCTAAGCTTAAAGATCCTCCCAGCTAGATCCTCCTCCAACCCACTAAGCTCTTTGACCCTCATGATCGAGTCGTTCGCCTGCTTAATATCCAGTTTATAGAGGGAGTTGACGGCATCTTGATAGATGGCATAGGATTTCTCGGCAATGCTCGATATATCCTTCACTAGGCCGCTATTTATCCTAGAGAGGTCTAGGGATAAGATTATCCCAGCTATCCTCGCCGCATGGTCGGCTATTCTCTCAATACTCTTAACTATCAGTCTATAGCCTAAGCATTCACGTGGACTCATTAAGCCCATTTGTCTCATGATGATCCTATTCTGGACCGCGAGCTTCAATCCTCTAACCATGAAGAGATATAATCTATCGATCTCATCATCTCTTTGGACGACATCTTTTGCGAGCGATTTATCGCGATTCTTCAGGGATCTTATCGCGTCGAGGCACATTGAGAGGGTCATCGAGTGTATTCTTCTCAAAGCGTCCTTTATCGGGAAGTCCATGTAGCCTAAAAAGCATTTAACGACCATTTGGTTCGTTGATTCCTCGATCGTCTCCAAGCCTATGAGCTTACTCCTCATAACATCCTTTAGACAAGCCTTATACTCATCAACCCTCTTCCCAAACTTGAGCCTGATCACATCGTATCCCGTGAGATAGCAAGCTATAAACTCCCTAACCACCTCCTCGGGAGACTTCGCCGAAACAGCATCTATCAAGGCCTCCGACTTCTCCTCAACCTTCTCTCCCGGGACTAGTAAGAGGGTTTGATCAGGCTGGGGGATCACTTGGATATAGTCGCCTGGCTTGATCCCGACATCACTAGCCCACTCCTTTGGAAGCGAGATTATATAAGTCGATCCACCGGTTAACTGAACCTTCCTCAACTGAATCCCTTGCTTCATCTCAATAAAAACTCCAGTTGCACGTTATAAGAATATATCCATGGGTTGGGTGAGGTGTTGGATGAATTGCCGGCTCAGGGAGGTGATGATAACTTAATAGATTGCTCGAAGACCTATGAGAGGGTAGGGGGTCATGGCGTTCTTCGCCGTCAACATCCCGCGTGAGAGGGTAGGCGTTCTAATAG
>CAYVHW010000057.1:0-5893 GCA_964451435.1 uncultured Nitrososphaeria archaeon
GCTCCCATTGATCCTAGCCTAGCTTCTTCAGCCTCGCTAGAGCATAGTCTTCGAGGATAATGAAGTCCTAATGGAGAGTCAAGCTTGAACAGCATACCCAGCAATATTACAGGATAAGAATTTATCGAAGTTGGATGAGAGTGAGGGGAATAATCTATCTTGAGGCTTGATCGTCAATGGCCTTGCCATTCCCCATGACCTCCTCATAATAAGCCTGCCTCTCCATGCTCACTTTCAACTTAGTCTCAAACCCTTTTATTCAGATCGAGTAGGTTATGGCTGGACATGGTGACCTCAAATCCACATACTTGCGGTCTTCCGACTCCATGTGCGAGGAGACCTAGATTAGGCTACGTTGAGATGGCTAAGAAGGGAATGCATGAGGATAGATATTATTCTAGACGGCTTGGAGATTCGATGACGAGGAGGTTGAAGCACGAGATCTACGAGATATTCGAAGGGGGCGATACCGTGGTGAGGGCATCAATTGATCATAGACAGTATTGGAATGTGATGCCTATAGGTGAGGACAGTAAGCGTGTTTTCGTTGATACTGCGTGGAATAGGAAGCCGCACGCCTGTTACGATCCTAAGATTGATAAGTTCTTTGAGGTCAAGAGGTTGACAGACCTTAAGCACTATGACGAACTTTACCTCGATTCCTTATTATTTCTGGGAATTTGGAGCGAGTTACGGAAGCTGATCGCCGACGGACATAAGGTCCATTATTTCACTAGGCCGTGGACGTGGAAGAAGCTTAGAAAGCGGTTCATGCATGACTTAACGAAGAGGCTCGGGGTCAGGGACGTTAAGAAGACGGACTACGGAGATGCATACATTCTATGGAAGGTCCATGAAATGGGGGCCCTTAAGGGAGATACGCATAAGTGGTTTAGGCGGCTTACAATGATTGATGTGGAGTTAAGACCGCTTCTGATAAAGGAGCGGGTATATCGGAGGTGGCTGAAGAAGACACGGCAATACGAGGACTTGGGCATAGACATGGGCGGCGAAAACTTCCTTAAGCACATGCTTGAGGAAACACGGAAGACAATCGTCGTCAAGGCAAAGAAACTCTGGCCGGGATTCATGGAGATCGCGAATAGGCTTGGTCTTTCCGAGGATGATCTGGGAGGTCTCACGGGTCTCGCTGGAACACTCGTCTTCCTTGGATGGCCGCTGAGGAGACCATCTATGCATAAGGCCCTCCGCTATTTCGGTCTCTTCAGGCCATCTAAGGAAGCTAAAATGAGGTTCATGGAGAGAACAGGAAAGAAATTCAGAAAGCGGTACAGCGGGGCTGCGAGAGAGTACTTAAATGCTATGACCGCAGCCTTGCTTACTAAGGAGGGCTGGGAACATCTGCCACCAAGAGCTAAGGATGAAGCAAGGGTTCTGAGGAAGCTAATAGATACGCTGAATGCATTAACCCAGGGTTCCTAGGACTCACCGGAGCCTAGGCGAGGGGCGAAAGCCGCGTGACGCCCCGACCTTTCAGCCTAATTACCCGGCAAACCTTGGACTCAGGGCTTGAATCCGGGTACTGAGTATTTTCGTTCGGGGGCGCGGCCGTTAATCCAGCTAGGCTCCGGTGAATCCTCCTAGACCTCCTTTTTGGTGCCAGGTTCATAATTACATCTCCAAAGAAGAGCATGAGGTATAATCGATGTATCCTTCAACTTAAACCCTATTGAAGCGTATTTGTGTCTCCTATATAAGTCGTTCAGAATCCGAGAGAGACGCTAAGATTAAAGATCCGGACAACATAATCTTCCTTTGACCTAGATAGCTGAGAAAATTGCTAAAATACTCATAGATCCATGATCTTCCTTGATGCCGATCCATCTAATAGGCTTAGGTCTTGGAACCACTGAATACCTCACCCTAGGAGCCCTAGAGGTTGCTGAGAGGATGGATGAGCTTCTCCTAGACACTTATACGAGCTGGATTCACCCCGATCTAATGGAGTATCTTGAGGAGAGGTTTGGCGAGAAGCTTGTCAAAGCCGATAGAAGGATGCTTGAGGAAGGAATTGAGAAGCTTGTCGAGAGAGCCGAGGAGAAGGAGATCGGGATACTCGTCCCAGGAGACCCGCTGATAGCGACCACCCACATCTCGATAGTATTGGAAGCGAGGAGGAGGGGGATTCCAGCTTACCTGACCTACGGCGTCTCGATAATCTCCGCCTCAGGCTCCGCCTCAGGCCTCCAAGCATACAAGTTTGGGAGGATAACGACGGTTCCAAGAGACGGTGTAGGGGTTGAGACTTGTTATAGGGTTGTCGCGGAGAATTTGGAGAAGGGCTTACACTCCCTAATACTCTTAGATACCGCCGATGGAGGTCTCAGGATACCCGATGCCTTGAAGATGCTCATGAGAGTTGAGGATGAGTTTGGATATGGAATCTTCGATCGAGAGAGCTTGGTGATCTGCTTGGCGAGGATCGGGTCTAGTGAGGAGCTTAGATGGGCTGGAAGGGTCTCTGATGCCTTAAAGCTCGATTATCCACCCCCACCACACCTCATAATAGTCCCAGGGGAACTGCATTTCGCCGAGGCCGAGGCATTGAAGGAGATCTTGGGAGCTGATGAAGACCTCATAGAATCTTATAGGCCTCCGAGATATGAGAGGGATAGGGTTCGATCATATATCCTGAAGGTTGAGAGGGTTTTGGAGGAGATCAGGATAATGGTTGGCTTGGAAAAGGTTGTAGATGTTATTGAGATCGTGAAGAGCTATCTCGAAGACTCGAAGAAATTCCTTGAGAACGGGGAGGTATTCAACGCAGTTGCGGCCATCTCTTACGCTGAGGGGCTCCTAGATTCTCTAAGGAACGTTGGGTATGTTGATTTTGAGTGGCCTAGAACTTGAATCCAAACGCCTCGGCGAGCTTCTCAGCCCTCCTCAACTCCTCCAGAAACCTATATCCCTTCTCGGTCAGTCTGTATTCTCCCATCTCCTCCTCGATAAGCCCCTTCTCCAAAAGCTCGTTGAGATACTTCATCAATCTATCATAGGAGAGGTTTGCGTAGAGGAGGATCTTCGAGACCTTTCCACTCTCCTCGCTTATCGCCGTCAAGATGTCTAAGACTATCTTGAGCCTAGACCTGTAGGGCTTCAACCAGCCCTCACCACTCTGATTATGAAGACGGCGAACATCATGAACCCGATGAATCTAAGGATCTGGCCTATCACCAAGAGGCTTGCAAAGGCTAGGGCTTGTATCATGAAGCATAGATGGCTTAGGAATATCGAGGTGAATGCGGCGGCGATTAGGAGCTTATTAAGAGATCTATCCATCAAGAGGTTTATCATCGACTGAATCATCACCACCCCTATCAAGATTAGTAGGATCGACTCGGGGAGGGAGCCATACCTCGCTATCGGGACCATCGCTGGGACATCCTCCTCCATCATAACCCTATCTATGATATATGATCCGAGGATCAGCGCGTAGCCTATCGCGGTTGAGATGAAGTAGGCTAGGTAGCCGACTCCGAAGAAGTGTGGTATCCTTGAAGCTATGGCCGCATAGCTTAGGATCGAGTCCGCCAACAATCCTATTCCCGTGAAGATGAAGCCCAGCTCAAGCGCCAGAAAGGACTTCTTCCTAGTGATCGTATGGGCTCTATATGCTTGGTAGCTGACTATGAAGGCGACGAACGCGCTCACGAAGCTCATGACTATATCGTATCCGAAGAAGAGCACAGGCTTAATCGACATATCCTTCGACTCAAGCTCCTCCATAGCGTATTTATGTCTTGTGTATGATTCGTTCAAGGCTAAGATTAAAGACCTGGATCAACCATTATTCCCCCGATCGAGATGGCTGGAAAAATAGTGTTAACCACTGGAGCATTCGACATGCTTCACCCAGGCCATGTAAAGCTCTTGGAGGAGGCGAAGAGGCTCGCTGGATCGGATGGTAAGTTGGTGGTCTTGATCGCGAGGGATGAGACCGTTAGGAGGAATAAGGGGAGGGATCCGATCTTCGATGAGGAGTCTAGGAGATACATGGTCTCCATGCTTAAGCCCGTTGATGAGGTGATCTTAGGATATACGCCGCCCTCCTTCGAGAAGGTGATCGAGAGGGTCAGGCCGGATATAGTGGTCTTCGGATACGATCAAGAGAAGTTTAGGAAGGAGTTTGAGAGATTCTGTAGGGAGAAGGGGATAGATGTGGATATAGTGGTCGCTAGGAAATACTCTCTTGGAAGGCTGAACAGCAGCACGGAGATAATCGAGAGGATACTCAAGCTCTATAATCCCTGAGAGCTACTTGGTAGAGATTCTTCGATGGAAGCTTGACGCATACATACACCCTATCCCCATCCTTTAGTCCAAGCTTCTCCCTTAGGCATGTTGGGGCCACGACCTCGATCACGTCCTCGCCGTAATGTGTTCTCTCGATAAAGACTATGGCAACGTTTTCGCGGTCATTCAGTTTGGCTAGGATGCATTTGGCTCCGCCATAGGTCCTCTTACCATCCTTGAATCCCTCGATCCTTATGTCGGCCGCCTTCTCCAATAGAATCCTATTCATTATCGAATCCCTATTCATCAGCCTGATGTTGAGCGTTCCGGGATATGGCTTGAATCCGAGCTTCTCCTCGAACTGCCTCAAATAATATGGTATTTGGAGATAGTATGCTCCCTCCGATAATCCCGTGAAAACCCTTCCCTCAAGCTTAACCTCTATCGGCCTCTCCAAGATCCCCTTAAGGGTTAGATACACATCTAGGAGCTCCCTCAACCCCTTCTCAGTCAGCTTCACCTTCCTCACCTTTCCATATCTCCTCCTAACTATGTACCCTTCCTCCTCAAGTTGGATCAATAGTCTTGAAGCAGTCTGCTGGGAGATCTCCAACGCCTTCGCGAGTTCTAAGGTCGTGGTCTCCACGCTCTCGGAGAGGGCGTTCCTCTTGGCCAAGAATATCAAGATCCTCTCCTTATGACCTAGGAGGGCCATCGAGAGCACCTATCCAGAATCCTTTAAGCACTTTATCCTAAAGGTTTATCGTCTCATTGACCTTAAGCCCTTTATCCGTGAAGATTAAGAGGTCTATGCCGTTTCCGCTGGCAGCATCCCTAGCTATCGAGGCTTTAATCGCCTTTAACGCAAGCTCCCTCATCTCCTCCATACTCATCTCAGGCCTATATGAGCTCTCGATAATGCCTATCGCTATCTCCGCACCGGTCCCAACGACCGCGTAGTCGTCCTCGATCATCGAGCCAAGCGGATCCAACACTATTACATGGGCTCCAGTCTCATCGAATCCACCGACTATGGTCTCGGTTAGATATGGTAGGAATCTGCTACTGAATAGGTAGTTTGAGAGGACCTTCGCAACCCCTCTAACCGTCGGCTCTCTCCCATACCTATATCTGTAGAGGTTTATCTCGGCTTGAGCATCTCTAATCAAGCTCTGCATATCTCCGACGAATCCGGCGCACGCTGCCCCTATCTTAGGAGTTATTTGGAAGACCTTTCTCACGACCTTGCTAACGACGAAGTATCCATAGGCGAGCCTCTTCTCCGATGCTAGGACGACGGAGTCCCTTCCCCTGATCCCGAGGGTTGTGGCCCCAGGATATGGATACCGCTGAGCCATGACCTTGACCCAATGATTTCTCTTTAAGCCTCCTCTTAAACATAGATTCCTTAGACCATGGGCTTAAGCTCCATATAGTTCAACAATAAACTTATCAAGGATCGTGTATCGGACATGCTTGATGAAGGAATCTTATGAGGGTGTTGAGATAGTTGAGGTAGAGCCCATTGAGGGCGAGGGATTCATGATAATCGAGGGCTTCCCCGACGTGGGGTTGGTGGGATCTATAGCGGCGTCATTCATAGCTGATAGGCTTGGGATGAAAGAAGTTGGGTATGTGG
>CAYVHW010000058.1:0-5700 GCA_964451435.1 uncultured Nitrososphaeria archaeon
GCTGCGTCATCCCTATCTATCCCGAGGATGAGCATAGTTAGGTCGTTTGTCCCGAAGCTCACCCCATCTATCCCAGCCTCGATGAACTTGTCGATTAGGAGGACCGTGCTCGGAACCTCCACCATTATCCAGACCTTGAAGTCTGGTCCCTGCTTAAGCCCCTCCTCTTCCATTATCTTCTTGGCTTGAACGAATTCCTCGACCCTCCTCACGAATGGGACCATGACCCAGACGTTCTTGAGCCCATACTCCTCCCTAACCTTCCTTATCGCCCTACACTCCAACCTGAATATGTCGGGTTCCTTGATGTATCTGAATGCACCCCTATATCCGATCAGCGGGTTGGGGCCGACGTGGCCTGCCTCCTTCTCATACTTCTCTCCACCTGGTAGCGCTAGGAACTCGTCGGGCTTGAAGTCTAGGAACCTGTAGACGACGGGCTTGGGGAAGAATGCTTGCGCGACCTTCCTGATCCCCTCGGCGAATGCGTCGATCATCTTCTGCTCTCCACCCTCCTCGATCAACAGCCTCGGATGCTTTCCAACGCTGAGCATTAGATGCTCGGCCCTCAACAATCCAACCCCATCCGCCTGAGTCTCCCTAGCAACCTTCTCGGCCACGTCTGGGATGCTTAGGTTGACGTAGATCTTCGTCCCGGTCACGACCGGGGCTTGGGCCACCGCCGTCGGCGCGGCTGCCTCAACCTTCTCCGCAGGCTTGATCAGCTCCTCGACAACTCCCTCATAGACGACTCCAGCCTTCGCGTCGACTGTGTAGGTTTGGCCATCGACCATGTTCTTCGTCGCATCCTTCGCTCCAACGATACATGGTATTCCAAGCTCTCTTGAGACTATCGCGGCGTGGCATGTCATCCCACCCTCATCGGTGACGATTGCCCCCGCGACCCTCATGTATGGAACCCAGTCCGGGTTCGTCATCTTGGTTACCAGTATGTCTCCCTTCTGGATCTTCTTAGCGGCCTCCTCGGGGGAGAGGACGATCTTGGCCTTACCGGAGTAGATTCCAGGGCTCGCGGGCAATCCCTTAACGACCATCTTCGCCTCGGTTATCGCCACGGTTTCAGATCCGGTCGAGGGCTTCTCAGCCTCCTTCTTAACGCTCCAAACGGTCTCGGGCCTCGACTGGACTATGAAGACGTTCTCTGGGAATGGTAGGTCTCTATCGACGGCGAACTCTATGTCTTGAGCAGTCCCATAATGTTCCTCAATCTTCTTGGCGAGCCTTGCGAGCTCGATTATCTCCTCATCGGTTAGGCTGGGCTTCTCCTGCCTCTCAGGCGGAACCTCCTTGTGAATGGTCTTACCGGTCTTAGGATCCCTAACATACTCGACGGTCTTCTTAGTCACCTGCTTCACCAGGATCTTCAAGCTATCCTTATCGACCTCGAAGTGGTCTGGGGTGACGGCCCCTGAAACGATTGCCTCACCAAGCCCCCAGACAGACTCTATAACGATCTTGCTCGTGTCTCCAGTTACTGGATGGAGGGTGAACATCACTCCAGCGGCCTTGCTATTCACCATCTTCTGGACTGCCACGCTTATCAAGACCTTCTCATGCCTGAACCCTTTCTGAGTTCTATAGAAGATCGCTCTAGGTGTGAAGAGGCTCGACCAACACTTTCTAACCGAGTTCAATAATTCGTCCTCGCCCCTCACGTTTAGATATGTCTCCTGTTGGCCTGCGAAGGATGCTCCGGGGAGGTCTTCAGCGGTCGCCGAGGATCTAACGGCCACGAAAACCTCCTTAGATCCAGTCTTCTTACAGAGCTTCCTATAGTTCTCGACTATCTCCTTCTTCAAGTATTCTGGGATTGGGGTCGACTCGATTAAGGCCCTGATCTTCCTCGAAGCCTCCTCATATTGCTTCGGATCCTTTGGATCCTTGATGGTCTCGTCTAGAATGTCGTATATCTTCTCAGCTATCTTCGTCTCCTCTATGAACCTCTTATAGGCGTAGGCGGTTACGGCGAATCCAGGTGGAACGGGTATGCCGGCTCTGAGCATCTCACCTAGATTTGCGCATTTTCCACCAACTATTGGAACGTCCTCTTTTTTGAGCTCCTCGAACCACATCACCAGCGGATATTCTCCCCCTTCAGCCATCTCTAACCCTCACCACTCCACCCTCAGCACCAAACACACCAACTTATGAATATTCCCAGCCTCATTGAACTATGACGTGGTCTATTTTATGATGTCTTCGAGCCAGATATCGTATAAGCTCTATCGTCCTCCCTTCTCTGCCTATAGCGATCCCCTTATACTTGGGATCGACCGTGACGACGGCTATCTTCCTGCCATCGGTTCGCTCGGTTATCCTAACGGGCTCGGTGAGCTTCGCGGGCATTAGGGCGTTTTCGAGGAATTTCGCCGGATCATCCGAGTATTCGATCACCTTAACCCTCTTCTTAATCAGCTTAGAGAATCTCTGGATCTTCAAACCCCTTTTGGCCAAGACCTTCGGCATGTCTCCCGGATTAACTATGAAGACTATTAGGTCTCCGCGCTCAACGCAATCCATCACGCTAGCTCCGGTAGCCGCCTCGAATAGGGAGATATACTTCATCTCCTTGTCGGTTAGCTTGAAGCCCTCGCTCAAGGTATAGCCGCCTAAAAATTACCAAATCTTCAAATTAATAACGTTTTTTACATCTCCTCTTCGGGCGCGATCAACTCGAGTATGTTTGAGCTTCCAGGCTCGATCACAGAGATCACCGAGGCGGAGAATGGTTTTCCAGCAATATATCCGAGCTCCCTACTTGAAACATCGACTTCGAGGAGGGGGACATTGGACATCTTACAGGCGACCTCTATCTCCCTCCTGAGATTCGGTGGACAGTTTTTTGCTAGTATTATGAGCTTCGATCTTCGATGGAGTACTGAGAGGTATGATTGCCTAAATCCTAAGATAAGCTTGCCAGTCCTCGATATGACCTCTAGATGCCTCTTAAGCTCCTTAGGCTCTATCGAGACCGCCGTCCCCATCCTTGAGAATTGTTTGATTCAAGGGTGTATAAGAGCCTTCACTTCTCAGGCTTCTCGGACTTACCCGAGCCGTCGGCGACCCCCGGATACATCATCATTAGGGAGACCATTCCAGTTCCAACCTTGATCTCCTTCCCTATCAGTATCCTCTCAACGTTTCCCTTCAGCCAGTCTATCTCTCCCCTAGCCGCTGCGTCGAGTAGGGTTTGGACGCTTATCTCGAACGCCGCCCTCGCGAGTGGGCTGCTCTTCAGCCTAACGACTCCATGTCTCCCAACCTGCTTCACAGTCCCGTTTAGGGTCATCATATCGGCTAGGATCATGAGATGTCTCACATCGACATCTAGTCCCTGCTCCTCCAAGACGTGTTTGAGTTCCCTGATTATGGCCGCTCTAGCCGCCTCTATTCCTAAGACCGCTGCTATCTCGTGGATGTTGTTTGTCCAGACCCTTCTATGATCTACTTCTGGAAGTTGGATGACCTCCTTTAGATTCGATCCCTCGGTGAGGATCACGTATTCTCCGCCCTCATATCTGAGCAGTGTCCGCTTAATCCTCTTAACTCCCTTAACCCTCATGGAGAGGAGCTTATCCTTGAGCTTGTCAAGATCCTCGTCCGCCTCGGCGTAAACGGTTAGAGACTTCTCGGTTAAGCTGCTCTTCCGCTTCACGAGCTTCAGCATGTTCTTCACATCCTTTAGGGTGGCTCCCTCGGCCTTCATGGCCTTCTCATCGAACTCGAAGACCACCGCGTTCTTCCTCAGGTTGAATCCAACCTTTGAAACTATGTCGTTTAGGGTCGTGTATTTGATCCTCTTGGCGATCCTCTGAGCCTTCACCTTACTCTTAGCATACTCGGGCTTAAGCGGTATCCTCATTATCGGGGTTGAGGGAGTCTTCCTAGCGTCAACGATCTCTATAAGCCTTGGAAGCCCTCTGAGAATGCTTTGCTCCCTGACTCCGGCGAAGTGGAAGGTTCTGAGAGTTAGCTGGGTGCTCGGCTCGCCGATCGACTGCGCCGTGACGATCCCAACAGCCTCACCGGGCTCGATCCTATTCTTCATATATTCTCGATAGACCTCCTCTATCAGCATCTTGAGCTCCCTGCTTGAGAGCTTCTTGGTTGCCGCGAGCTCCTTGACGTTCCAGATGAGCTTTAGCGGGAGCTTCTTCTCATATGGTTGTAGGATTGCGTCGATGGTGCCGCTCGATAAGGGTTTTCTCGCGGTTCCCTTGATCCCAAGTCTATGGATTATTATGTCTAGGTTTACGGCCTCTCCATGATAGCTCTTGGCGGGGTCGACTCCATCCTCACCATACTGGAATTGGACTATCTTCTTCTCATCCATAGTCCTAACGGTTCCATCATACTCGACGTAAAGCGACTCCAAGGCGTTGATGAGCCTCCTCTGCATGTATCCGCTCTGCTGGGTTCTCACGGCCGTATCTACTAATCCATCCCTACCTCCAGCCATGTGGAAGAAGAACTCCACCGGATCCAACCCCTTCAAGAATGGATTATAGACGAATCCACGGGCTTTCGGGGAGAGGTCTCCGGGCTTGAAGAAGGTTAGAACCCTGTCCATGAACCCCCTCTTGATTCTCTCTCTCCTAACCGCCTGCTGACCAACCACGGCGACCATCTGATCTATGTTTAGGGGCGAGCCTCTCGCACCGGTCCTAGCCATTATCACCGCGCTACTATCTGGGGAGATGTATTTCCTCGCTATCTTCCCCGCCTCCTCCCTCGCCTCGGATAAGATCTGGAGTATGTTGGTCTCGAACGCTTGCTCCAGGGTTTCACCCGGCCTAACCTCTATCCTACCTCTCTCATAGTTTGCCCTAAGCTTGTTGAAGGCGTCGTCCATCTTCTTGAAGATCTTCCTAAGCTCCTTATACGCCTCCTCCGGGATATAGAGGTCGTCCACACCGAAGCTGAATCCTCTGAGGTTTAGGTAGGTGTTGACGACCTTCACCAGCTTATCCATGAACTCTCTCGCGGCGTTCGTCCCATACTCGGTGGTTAGGCGGTGGAGGATGCTGTTCGCCTTCTCAACCCCTATCGCATTCTTATCTATGACGCCCTTGACGAGCTTTCCATCCTTTATGACGACCTCTATCTCGGGCGAGAACGATGCCCTGAACCTGTGGTTGAATCCCTTTGGGAGGAGTAGGCTGAAGACCTGCTTACCACTCCACCTAGGCTCAGGCTTCTTTATCTCAGGCTCGGGCAGCTCCCCCTCATATCCTATCGCGGCCAAGATGTAAGATAGCTCCTTCTTGGTTAGATAGGTGTCGTCCTTCGTTAAGAGATATGCGGCGGTGAGGAAGTCTCTGATCGCCCCTATTATCGGCGCACCATATCTCGGCGATAAGATGTTGTTCTGGACTATTAGGAGTATCCTCGCCTCGGTTTGAGCCTCCTCGCTCTGGGGGACGTGGAGGTTCATCTCATCTCCATCGAAGTCTGCGTTATATGGGGTGCAGACGCAGAGATTCAGCCTAAACGTCTTATATGGCAAGACCTTAACCCTATGAGCCATTATGGACATGCGGTGGAGGCTTGGCTGACGATTGAACAAGACTATGTCTCCATCGATTAAATGCCTCTCGACCACGAATCCAGGCTCTATCGCGGCGGCGACCTCCTCCAAGTCTTGGGCGAACTTCAACCTAATCCTCTTCCCATCCGGTC
>CAYVHW010000059.1:0-5593 GCA_964451435.1 uncultured Nitrososphaeria archaeon
TCAAGACATACTCAAAGTATTCAATTGGAGGGGCCATGGGATTATTCGTCCCACCCCTAAGCTCGACCTCGACCGGAGACTTGCTGAAGGCCATGGCAGGCATGAGGCTTTGGAGCATTAGAGTTGTGCTCCCAGCGGTTCCAGCGTCAAACCTCATCCTACCACCGCTCAGCGCCCTAGGCTTAAACACGATCTCGCGGGAACCTATCGAGAGCCCCGAGACGTTTGCCGATGAAAGCGCTGCGACCGCCTTAACCCCTGTCAGGTGCTGGGGTCTTAGGCCCGGATTGCTCCGCTTAGCCCTGATATTATAGACGCGGATCGGTTTTAGGAGAACCGCGGATAACGCCACGGCATTTCTCAGGATCTGCCCGCCGCCCTCACCCATCGAGCCGTCGATCTCGATCAACAAGCCATCAATGATTATCAACAGCTATAATAAAGGAATTTCATCCCTGAGTCAGCCTAGAATAGCCCTCGCCTTATCCTTGATCTCCTCCACCTCTTTCCCGCCGATCCCCAAGATCTCCATCAATCTACTGGTGTCGGTCTCGATTAGCTGCTTTAGGGTGACGATCCCCCTGTCTCCAAGCCTCTCGATATGACCTCTCTCCAAGATCCTCAACATGGTGATCGGATATAGCTTATGCCTCGCTATCAGGTCCTCTAGGGCGAAGGCCCTAGGATACCTCCAGCCCATATACCTTATCCCAACGCATCTCGCATACCTCTCAGCATGTTGAGAGATCTTCGTATTGCATGCGACCAGCGCGGCCGTGAACGGGTAGCTATGTAATCCCAGCCTATAGCCCTCCACAAGGTCTCTAAGTGTTGAGTGGACCGCCAAGATTACATCTAAGCCGGTGTAAGTGTGTGGGTTTACATGATGTTTAACCTCGATCATCAGCACCTCATCTCCCTTCATCGCGACTCCATCTATCTCATGGTCGACGCACCTCCCATCTAAGATCCTCGCGCTCTCAACCCTATATCCAAGAGATGATAGGGTGACTCCGATGAAGTATTCGAAGTCGGGCTTAGGCCTCATCATCGAGATCGCCTCCCTCAGGTCGTGGGCGTGCTCATATTCGGGCCTGATCTTCTTAACTTCTTCATAGATCGCTGAGAGGATCTCGCTCGTCGGAATTCCATCATAGACTAGCTTCGAGATCTTGTCCGCGATCCTCTCGGCCTCAGCCCTCTCGACCCTGAGCTTCATACATGTCCGAACTATCTTCCTCCTATCGAATGGCTCAAATCTCCCATCAGCCTTCCTAACCCTGATCCCATGCATATGGGTAGGAGGCTTGGAGATGTTAAAAGCGATTACTCTCAACAGATCTCGGCCTGGGGCATGTTCATTAGGGAGCATTCACAATCTTATCCTCGCTGTGATGAGTCTTGGCTGGCGGATCGGTGATGAGGGTTAAAAGCTCTGAGCATACATCCCTCACCCGGACCAGTGGGAGATAGCTCATGGGGGACTTGTGATGAGGAAGTCGAGGCCCGTGATCTCCCTCTTAACCGACTATGGCCTTCGAGATCCATACGTCGCAGAGGTGAAGGCCGTAATCCTATCATATTGTATGGATGCTGTGATAATAGATGTCAGCCATGAGGTCTCAGCCTTTAACGAGCTTGAGGCCGCGTTCCTCTTAACAACCTATGTGAAATATATGCCTGAGGGGACGATCCACGTCTGTATAATAGATCCGGGGGTTGGAGCTGGTAGGAGGGGGATAGTTGTAGAGACGATGAGGGGAGACTTATTCATAGGCCCAGACACAGGCTTCATGATACCCGCGGCCGAGTTATTGGGGATAAGCCGCGTTTATGAGATCGACGAGTCCAAGCTTCCCAGCAGGCCGTCGGAGACATTTCATGGAAGAGACGTCTTCGCACACGTCGCTGGGAGGCTTGCCGCTGGAGTGGAGATCGAGGATATTGGGGTTGAGATAGATGATTATGTTAGGATGAGGTTGCCGAAGCCGGTTGTGGGCGAGAATTGGATCGACGCGACGATAATGCATGTGGATAGATTTGGGAACCTCATAACGAACCTTAGACCGGATCTCCTATCAAGTCGGATAAGATCTAAGGAGCTCGTGATAGAGTTTAAGGGCAGGGCTATCAGATGTAAGTTTGTGAAAGCCTATGGATTGGCTGGGGTCGGTGAACCCCTACTAACGGTGGGCGGAACTGGTTTCATAGAACTCGCGGTGAATAAAGGGAGTGCCGTGGAAACCTTTAAGCTGGGTGTCGGCGACGTGATAAGGATAAGGTCTCCTGAGGGAGAAGCTCGCTGATAATAGGCGATAGGAGGATTTAAGGTGGAGATCCACCACCCTGATAATGGATGGATGAATAGTTTATAAGTACGCTGGATCGATCCTAGAAGCGGAGTATATGAGGTGGGAACATGGCTGCAGCACCTTCTGCTGGAGGAATTCCTGTAATAATCCTTAAGGAGGGGACACAGAGGACTAGGGGTAGAGAGGCTCAGCTAAACAACATAATGGTCGCCAAGATCATCGCCGAGACCATGAGATCTTCTCTAGGCCCTAGAGGAATGGATAAGATGCTCGTAGACAGCTTCGGAGACGTGACGATCACCAATGATGGGGCAACGATCCTAAAGGAGATGGATGTCGAGCACCCGGTCGCGAAGATGCTCGTTGAGGTCGCCAAGGCTCAAGACGCCGAGGTCGGAGATGGGACGACCACGGTCGTCGTCTTGGCCGGGGAGCTCCTGGCCAAGGCAGAGGAGCTTATAGAGAAGGAGGTTCACCCAGCCCTAATAATCGAGGGATATAAAAAGGCAGCTAGAAAGGCCCTTGAAATCTATGATAAGATAGCTGTTCCGGTTTCTCCAACCGATAGGGAAGTCCTTAAGAAGATCGCTAAGACCTCCATGATGAGTAAGCTCGTCTCAGAAGAGGCCGATTACCTCTCGGAGATAGCGGTTGAAGCGATCCTGAGGGTTGCCGAGAAGGTTAACGATCAATGGAGAGTCGACCTAGATAACATTAAGATAGAGAAGAAGGAGGGGCAGTCGCTCAGAGACACGAAGCTCATAGATGGAATAGTCTTGGATAAAGAGGTAGTGCATAGAGGTATGCCGAAGATCGTTCACGATGCTAGGATCGCGTTGCTCGACGCGCCGCTTGAGATCGAGAAGACCGAATTCGACGCGAAGCTCCACATCGAGAGCCCGGAGCAGATGAAGGCATTCATGGAGCAGGAGGAGAGGATGTTGAGAGAGATGGTTGAGAAGATAGCCGCCGCCGGAGCAAACGTCGTTCTATGCCAGAAAGGAATAGATGATATGGCCCAGCACTTCCTCGCTAGGAAGGGGATCCTAGCCGTTAGGAGGATCAAGAAGTCAGACATAGATAAGATTGCTAAAGCCACAGGCGCGAGGATAATCACTAGGATAGAGGAGATATCTCCAAAGGATCTTGGGAGGGCGAAGCTCGTCGAGGAGAGGAAGGTCGGAGAGGATAGAATGGTCTTCATAGAGCAATGTGAGAACCCCAAGTCTATAACGATCTTAATTAGAGGCGGGACGAAGAGGCTTGTGGATGAAGCCGAGAGATCCATCAAGGACGCATTAAACGTGATCAAAGACGTTGTAGTCGAGGGCAAGGTCGTGGCAGGAGGCGGTGCCCCGGAGATGGAGGTCGCGCTAGGATTGAGAGACTATGCGAAGACCCTTGCTGGAAAAGAGCAGCTCGCGGTCGAGAAATTCGCCGAGGCATTAGAGATAGTTCCGGCTCAACTCGCCGAGAACGCAGGCCTAGACCCGATCGAGATGATAGTCGCCCTTAGAGCTGAGCACAAGGAGGGGAAGAAGTGGATGGGGATCAACGTATTCGACAGAAAGATAGATGACATGTATAAACTCGATGTCATAGAGCCGGTCCTAGTGAAGAAGCAGGTGATTAAGTCGGCGGTCGAGGCCGCCTCGATGATCCTGAAGATAGATGATGTGATAGCGGCTTCAAAGATCGAGGAGAAGGAGAAAGAGAAGGAGAAGGAAAGCTGGAAGGAAGGGTCATTTGGAGAGGAAGAGTGAAGAAGACCCATATCGGCAGCCTCTGACACGCTATGAGCGAGCGAGGATAATCGGGGGTAGAGCGCTCCAGCTTGCTCTAGGAGCATTCCCATTGGTTGAGGTGAGACCTGGAGATACGCCGATAGACATAGCTGAGAGGGAGCTTGAGGCTGGAGTCCTCCCGATAATCATTAGAAGGAGGAGACCTGATGGGAGCTATGTCGATGTTCCGTTAAAGGATCTGATGAGGAAATTGGAGCAGAGGGCTTGATGGAGCGGGAAGAATTATCATGGTTTTTGGCGTTTATAATCTTGGCCTCGATAACGATTGGGTTGACGATCTACCAATACTTCTTCTCCCCAATCCTAAATCAGATATTCCTACTATTCATCTTCCAAATCCCGACCATAGTAGCTTTGATAGCCTGGCTCATCATCAGACTTAAAGCTTTTGGAAAAAGTAATATGCGGTAAGCTTTAGCGTATATTCCCGCATCTTTTGAGAGGGGAATAGATTAATTTAGCCGAGCGGCTACCTCGTAGGATGTATAGGGCTGGTTTAAGGGAGCTTCGACTAATCTATTCGACAAAGCCTAGATGGTATTTCAGGATGGCTGAAAACGCCTTAATAAAGATCGTGACATCATACATCGAGTTATTTGGAGTCGAGAAATTCATGATAGGATTCTCCTCCCCCATCTTCTTCGACGCCCTCGCCGCATCAGCGTATCTAGATGAGCTTGGGGGAGGTGCTACGGCGGTTATAGCCGCCATATTGAAGAACTTTATCCGACCTGAGATGGGGTTGGCCGTTATAGGCGGTAAGAGGCCTAAGGGATATAAGGTTCCCGAGGAGCTTGATAGGATTGCAGAGATATTCAACTTCGATGAAAATCTCGTGAGTAGGCTGAAATACGCCAGCAGGATGGTCGCGAAGGTCGATAGCGCCGCGATTCAGGATGGATTCCAACTATATCTCCACGTCATGCTCGTCTCGATGGATGGGGAGTGGGTGATAGTCCAACAGGGGATAAAGCCCATGACGAACCTAGTGAGGAGATATCACTGGATCTCCAGAGGGTTGAGGAGCTTCGTCGAAGAGCCTCATAGCGGAATAGTCTCAACATCGAGGGAGGAATTGGTCCTAGACATGACCGATGAGGATAGCAGGGATGCGCGGAGGGTTTGCGTCGAGGCAGTTAACCATGACCTAAGCTCCCTTAGAAGATTTTATAGGAGTCCGCCGAGAGGGCAGCTAACCCTAACCGATCTAGACGGTCAAGAACACTCCCAACATGTAATCGATATACCGAGGATTAAGTGGTCGACGATCCTCATGGCGAATAAGCGGTCGCCGAGAGACTTTGAGGAACTGTTGGCCTTGAGAGGTGTTGGGCCGGCCACCATAAGATTCTTGGCAGCCGCGTGTATGGATCTGTATCAAGTGTATCCCAGTCTAAGGGATCCGGCGATGCTCTTCGAGGAGCTTCCAAATCATGTCGATGAAGATAGATGGGTCTATGAGCTGATCGAGGCCAT
>CAYVHW010000060.1:0-5497 GCA_964451435.1 uncultured Nitrososphaeria archaeon
ACTATCAGCTCTGGAGGGAGGTCAATAAATTCGCAAACGTCTTGAAGAAGCTTGGGGTGAAGAAGGGGGATAGGGTCTCCATCTACCTCCCGATGATCCCAGAGCTTCCAATAGCGATGCTCGCATGCGCGAGGATTGGAGCGCTTCACAGCGTGGTCTTCTCAGGATTCAGCGCATCGGCTCTCGCCGATAGAATAAACGACGCTGAGGCAAAGATCCTGATAACCGCCGACGCCTTCTATAGGAGGGGTAAGCTTATCCAGCTTAAGAAGAGCGCCGATGAAGCGGTTAAGCAGACTAAGAGCATAGAGAAGGTCGTCGTCGTTAAGAGGGTTGGGCTCGAGGATACGCCGATGACCGAGGGAAGAGATCTCTGGTGGCATGAATTGATGAAAGATGCAGAGCCATATTGCCCCCCTGTCCCAATCGATGCAACGGATCCGCTCTTCATCCTCTATACCAGCGGGACGACTGGAAAGCCTAAGGGAGTGGTTCACAGCAGTGGAGGCTACCTCGTATGGGTTTGGGCCACTATGAAGTGGGCTTTCGACCCCAAGCCCGACGACATATGGTGGTCAACGGCAGACATAGGCTGGATAACCGGCCACAGCTACACGGTCTATGCGCCCCTAATGCATGGAGTGACTCAAGTGATGTATGATGGAGCTCCAGACTATCCAGCGCCGGATAGGTGGTGGGAGATAATCGAGAAGTATGGGGTAACGGAGTTCTACACAGCCCCAACCGCGATTAGGATGCATATGAGATTTGGAGAGGAGTGGGTCAACAAGCATGATCTAAGCACCCTCAGAATCCTCGGAACTGTCGGCGAGCCCATAGACCCTGAGGCTTGGAGATGGTATTACAAGGTTGTTGGGAAGGAGAGATGTCCGATAATAGATACTTGGTGGCAGACCGAGACCGGCGGATTCATGATCTCGCCAGCTCCAGGAATAGAGCTCGTTCCGCTCAAGCCAAACTTCTCGGTATCTTACGCTCTTCCAGGAGTCCACGCCGAGGTCGTCAACGACGAGGGTAAGCCTACGAAGCCCTATGAGAGGGGTTATCTAGTGATCCTAGCTCCATGGCCTGGAATGCTGATGACCCTCTGGAGAGATCCAGAGAGGTATAAGCGAGTCTACTGGACCAAGTTTAAGCCTAACGAGGAGCTGGAGTTCAAGATCAAGCCTCCAGCGATCTACTACACCGGAGACTATGCCATGAAGGATGAAGAGGGATACATCAAGTTCATGGGGAGAGCTGATGAGGTGATCAAGGTCGCGGGCCATAGGATTGGAACCATAGAGCTTGAGAGCGCGTTCATCGAGCATCCAGCCGTGTCCGAGGCCGCGGTGATAGGAAAGCCTCACGAGGTTAAGGGTGAGAGCATAGTCGCCTTTGTAACCCTAAAGGAGGGATGTGAGCCGAGCGAGGATCTCAGAAAAGAGCTTAGGATGTGGATTAGGAAGAGGATAGGCCCGGTCGCAACCCCTGAGGCGATCTACTTCGTCTCAAAGCTTCCGAAGACTAGAAGCGGGAAGATCATGAGGAGGCTTTTGAAGGCCGTTGTGAGCGGGGCAAAGTTAGGAGACATATCAACCCTTGAGGATGCCTCCTCGATTCAAGAGGCGATTAAGGCCGTTGAAGAGCTGAAGAAGGCGATGGGAGAGAAGAAGAGCTGACATCACCCAAACATTTCTATAAACCGCTATCCATGAATCACGCTTAAACTTAAAAATAATTGAGGAAAGGAATTGGCTTGAAGCATGGCAATATTCGACCATAAGGCTGAGCCTCATAGTGAGGAACTCGTCCAAAGGCTTAGGAGGATAGCGCTAGAGATCAGGAAGGATTCCCTACTAATGACGACCAAAGCGGGTTCAGGGCATCCAGGCGGATCTCTATCAGCCGCGGAGATAATAGCATGCCTATACTTTCATCACTTGAGATATGATCCCGAAAACCCGCGTTGGGAGGATAGAGATAGATTCATCCTCTCAAAGGGCCATGTATGCCCAGCTCTCTACTCCGCCTTATCGAGGGCTGGATTCTTCCCAAGAGAGGCTCTCTGGACTCTGAGGAAGATAGGCTCGATCCTTCAAGGCCATCCAGATATGAGGAAGACCCCAGGCGTCGAGGCATCGACTGGTAGCTTGGGTCAGGGATTATCGATCGGGGTTGGAATGGCTCTAGCTGGGAGGATCGACAGGAAACCGTATCGAGTCTACGTCCTCCTAGGTGACGGCGAACTGGATGAAGGCCAAGTTTGGGAGGCGGCCATGTCAGCTGCACACTACAAGCTTGACAACCTCCTAGCGATAGTAGATTATAATGGACTGCAACTCGACGGACCGGTGAATGAGATAATGAGTATCGAGCCTCTCGCGGAGAAGTGGAGGGCGTTTGGATGGCATGTGATGGAGGTAGATGGCCATAATGTTAGGCAGATCTTGGACGCATTGGATCTCGCCGAGAGGATTAAGGGTAAGCCGACCGTGATAATAGCGCACACAGTTAAGGGTAAGGGGGTGTCGTTTATGGAGGGGAAGGTGGAGTTTCATGGAAAGCCGTTGACCGAGGAGCAGCTTAAACTCGCCTTAAAAGAGCTTGAGCTTCAGGAGAGGCTCTTATCCACGAGTTAACTTTTTCGGGGAGAGTTCAGCCTCTTAGAAGTCTTAAAAACAACCTCATTCCGATTAATAGAGGGTAGGAAGAGTGAGCGAGGTTAAGGAAGTTAAGGTCATGGCGACGAGAGACGCATACGGCAAGACCTTAGTCGAGCTTGGAAGGATCTACAAGAACATAGTGGTCTTAGACGCAGATCTATCGTCATCGACGAGAACCAAGTATTTTGCTAAGGAATTTCCTGACAGGTTCTTCAACTTCGGGATAGCTGAGGCGAACATGATGGGGGCGGCGGCGGGATTGGCTTCATGCGGTAAGATAGTCTTCGCCAGCACCTTCGCAATCTTCGCGAGTCAGAGGGCATATAATCAATTTAGGCAGTCCATAGCGTATCCCAACCTTAATGTCAAGGTCGTCGCATCCCACGGTGGGATAAGCGTCGGAGAGGATGGAGTATCACATCACTGCACCGAAGACATAGCTTCCATGAGGGTGATTCCAAATGTGACGGTGATAGTTCCAGCCGACGCCATCGAGACGAGGGAAGCCGTTAAAGCATTGGTTAAGCATTATGGGCCAGCATATCTCAGGCTTGGGAGACCCAAGATCCCGGTGATCTATGGGGAAGATTATAGCTTTGAGGGAAGAAAGCTGAACTTCAAGATAGGTGAGGGGATAACTTTGAAGGATGGAAGCGATGTAACGATAGTCGCAACCGGTTTAATGGTCTATGAAGCGCTCCAAGCCTTCGAGGAGCTGAGGAAGGAGGGGATAAGCGCCAAGGTCATAAACATCCACACCATAAAGCCGATAGACGAGAACCTGTTGATCAAGGCGGCTAAGGAGACGGGCGCGATAGTGACGGCCGAGGAACATAGCGTCATAGGAGGCCTTGGAAGCGCGGTCGCCGAGACCATAGTCCAAAGCTATCCAGTCCCCATGCAATTCGTCGGAGTTAAGGATGTCTTCGCCGAGTCTGGACCATGGAAGGAGCTTCTCAAGAAATATGGCTTAACCTCCTCGGATATAGTTAAGGCTGTTAAGAGGGTTTTGAAGCTTAAGAAGTGATTGTAAATGAGAGGTGGAAGGCCTCCTTCGATAAAGATCGCCCCATCCATACTCTCAGCAGACTTCAGTAAGCTTGGTGATGAGGTGAGGAGGGCTGAGGAGGCTGGAGCTGACATAATACACCTCGACATCATGGACGGCCACTTCGTCCCAAACCTAACCTTTGGCCCGATCATAGTTAAGGCGATAAGGAGTTACACGAAGCTACCATTCTATGTTCACTTAATGGTCGAGAAGCCTGAAGACTATATCGAGAGTGTCATTGAGGCGGGCGGAGATTTAGTGATAGTTCATGTGGAGGCGTGCACCCACCTCCAAAGGGTTTTGAGCATGATAAGAGATTTGGGGGCTAGGAGTGGGGTGGCGTTGAATCCCGCAACGCCGTTAACCACGATCGAATATGTTTTAGACGATTTAGACCTGATACTGATAATGAGCGTAAACCCCGGCTTCGGAGGCCAAGACTTCATACCATCCGTTCTCCCAAAAATTAAGAGGGCTAGGAGAAGAGTCATGAAGAGAGGGTTAGAGATAGAAATAGCGGTTGATGGAGGAGTGAACGTTGAGACCGCTCCGAAGATAGTTGAGGCCGGGGCGGATGTGCTCGTCGCGGGGACAGCGGTCTTCGGAAAACCCGACCTTAAGAAGGCGATCCAAGAACTGAGGGAAGCGGCCTTAAAACCCCTAAAACACGCCTCTCATTCAAAGATTTAGCTCCTCGGAGATCATTTCTTGAACAGTTCAGCGTATGATGGGACGACGTCGGCTGTGAACGCCTTGATCCCCTCAAGCGTCTTATAATGTTGGATCATCTGCTTCAAAACGTATAGGGGCATGGTTACTATGTCTACGCCGACCTCCGCCATCTCCCTGACCTGCCTCGCATTCCTTATGCTTGAGGCGATGACCTTGGTCTTGTATCCATAGTTTCTGAAGATCTTGACTATACTCCTCACCAAGTCGACCCCGCTCCTGATGCCGTTATCGTTTCCAAGCTTGGCCGCTGAAACTATCTCCTCATCCAGATAGAGCTTTGAGAGCGAGTCCGAGTCCTTCGAGCTTATCACCCTCGATAGATTGTTCTCCGCAAGCCTCTGCATCAGATTGAAGTCGAAGTAGTCGGGCTTTTGGAAGTGGACTCCACGCTTCATCCCCAACTGCTCGCGAATATAGTCGTCGATCCTCCCAGCGAATGGGCTCGCATAGGTCGCTCCAGCCTTCGCGGCTAGAATCGCCTGCTCAGGGCTCATTATCAGGGTCGCGTTAACCGGTATCCCCTCCCCGCTCAGTTGCCTTATCGCCTTCAAGCCGTCAAACATGTTCCTTTCGTCTCCAAAGGATGGGTTTATCGGGATCTTTATAACGGGCTGACCATATGGGCTAAACCTCCTATATAGCATCCTAGCCTGCTCAACCATCTCCTCAGCGGTTAAGCCTATGACCTCTAAGCTCACCGGACCTGGAGTGATCTTCAAGATCTCCTTGATATACTCCTCCATCGTCACCTCCCCGCCCCGCTTCGTCACAGCCTTCTTAATCAAAGACGGATTCGTCGTAACCCCATCTATCACGCCCCATGAACAGGCAAGCTTAATCTCATCCAAGTCCGCCGTATCTAGGAAGATCTTCATAGCCCTCCTTTCCAGATATTAGACTGCATATTTTTAAGAGTTATTCCAGATATTTCGAAGCAGTTTCACATAGTCTTATCCTCGGCAAAACATTTCTAGATAAGCCTCGTTGATCTTGAAAATGCCTCCCAGCACCCAGCCTTCGCGGGGGCTCTCGCACCCCACTACAAGCT
>CAYVHW010000061.1:0-5371 GCA_964451435.1 uncultured Nitrososphaeria archaeon
GGCTGAATCTTCCGGGAGGAGGATATTATTGGAAGCATAGGATGGCTATAAACCTAAACTTTCCCGAGACCTGTGTCAAGGAGATCGACGCAACCTATGATCAATTGATAATAATGTTAGATAGGGAGGGAATGCTTGAAGAACTTGAGAGACTCGCATCATGTGAGTGAGACCACTTCATCATATAGTCACGCTTAGATTATCGAGAGCTTAAGTAGATTTAAATTTAGTTTAATCGCCATACGAGTTGGGTAGGGAATTGATAATTCCAGCGAAGAAGCTGATAGTCGTCGCCCTGAGAGATAGAGAGGAGGAAGTATTGAGGAGGCTTGGAGAACTCGGAGTAATTCAATTGAAGAAGCCGAGCGAGCGAGATGTTTTAGGGCTGACCAAGGAAGAGGAAGTGAGGCTGAGAGAACTCGAGAAACTCTATGAGAGGCTTATGGAGATCAGGAGAACCCTAACGCTTAGAGTCTCCGAGATCCCTGAAGAGAGGGCAGAACAGGAAACTTATCAAAGATATCATTTGCTTAAGCGTAGGCTCAGCGATCTTGAGGCGGAGGAGAATAGGCTTAGGAGGAGGCTGGCCTCGATTAGATCCTTGATTGAGATCGGGGAAAAGGAGGCTTTGGAGGGGAAGAAGCTTCAAGACCTGCTCTCCGCAGCCGGATTCAAAGAGCTTTCCTTAAAGGAGATCTCAGGAGATCTCAAGGAACTTGAGGAAGCCCTCCAAGATAGGTTGAGGGGAATCTGCGAAGAGATCCAGACAGTGAGACATGAGTTAGAGGAGATTAAGGCTTCATTCATAGGCTTCAGCCCGGAGGAAGAGAGCAGGCTTAGAACCACCAGAGAGCTGTATGAGAGATTCATGAAGCTCAAGGAAGTTCTCCCCTCAAAGCCTGTAAGACCTGAAGAGGGGGTTAAGATAGATCTAGATGAGGTTAAGAGGATAATCGACCAAGCCGAGAGATATGATGCCCTAAATGCAAGGCTTAGGAAGATTGAGGAATTAGAGAGACAGTTGGAGGAGGCGAGGGAGATCATCAACATGCTTAAGAGGGCTGACGTGAGAAAGCTCCCCAAGCTTGGGAGGTATGAAAATCTAGAATCCTTCGCCGGGACGATTAGCTCGGCATCCATAAATAGCTTTAAGAAGTTCGCGTCTGGGAAGCCTATAGCCTACGATGTTAAGAGAATCGACGGAAATCTGGCCTTCATCCATGTGGCGTGCTTGAAGGACTTCGCGATGGAGGTTAGGGCCATGCTCCTAACCCTAAACTTCAAAGAAGTTAAGGGATTAGCCGGACTTCCAGAAGACATAGATGAGGCCAGAGCGATGATTGAAGGAAAGATCAGACAGTTAGATGAAGAGAGGAGGTCTATCGATAAGGAGATCCAAGAGATAAGGGAGAACTTTTTACCCAAGGCCGAGACCATCTTAAAATTCCTATCCATTAGGCTAAGACTTGAGGAAGCCCTCTTAAAGACCATGAAGAGCGAGACCATGAGGGTAATCCAGGGATGGGTTCCAGAGGATAGGGTTGAGAGCGTGGACAGGGTCTTAAAGTCCCTTAGAGAGGAATTCGATGGAAAGCTCCTATATGAGTTCAGAGATCCGAGCCCGGATGAAGATGTGCCAACCACCCTGAAGAACCCGAGGATCTTCAAGGCATTCGAGACCTTGGTTAGACAATATGGTTGGCCCGGACATCTTGAGAGCGATCCGACAATAATCTCGGGAATTTTATGGACGGTCATGTTTGGGATGATGTTCCCAGATCTAGGCCACGGCATAACGATAGCCATCCTCGGATTATTGTTCTCCCGCTTCTTGAAGAAGAGTATCCTAGGATTGAACCTTAGGAGTCTTGGGAAGCTCATGATAGGGCTTGGAATAGCTTCGGCGATCTTCGGAGCATTAATCGGAGAATTCTTCTTGATAGAGATCCAACCCCTCCTCCCAACCCTTAGAGCTGGATGGCTTGAAGACCCGGCTGGAGTCGTTTGGCTACTCAAGATAGCGGTGTTCTTCGGGATAGCTCAAATGCTACTAGCCCTATCCATAAGCGTGAGAAACCACCTGAGAAGCGGACAGCTCGCAGAAGCAATTCTCGGCGAAAGAGGCGTCGCTGGAATCCTGCTCCTCCTCGGATTGGCCTTAACCGCCTTCAGCTTCATCGGGATAACCGTGATACCCGGGGTCTTAGAGTTTCCAGAGCTTGGGATGAAGGCCTTGACGAGCTGGCCATTCTTCATGACGGTAGCGGGGCTCGCCATGATCCTAGTCAAGCCGTTCATTACGAGAGAGGAGAAGGTGATGGGGGTGGGCTTGGTGCTTGAGACCTTCATCTCCCTCCTCGCAAACATGTTCTCATACATGAGGATAGCTGGATTCGCGATAGTCCACGCGGCCTTAGCCATGGTGGTCTTTAAGCTCATGCAAGTGAATCCATTGATGGGGGTAGGGGTTGGACTGATCTTCCTAAACCTCTTCGCTCTCACGATAGAGTTCCTCGTATGCACGATACAGGCCTTGAGGCTCCTCTACTACGAGTTCATGACGAAGTTCTATCAGGGGACTGGAACACCATATAGTCCATGGAAGCTTTAAGCTATAGCTTAAATACGTGGAAAAAGCATACGTCAAGGGGTGGATGTGATAATGGCGAGGATTAGAGCCACCCTACTAGCTCTCACAATCTTCATGGCGATCCTAGCCGGAATGACCCTACCAATAGCGGCGGATGGAGCCGCTAAGCCCGCAGAGGTTCAAGCAGCTGAGACCATGGCCAGGGCGGAGATAGAGATTGGAAAATTCCTAGCCATGGCGCTCTCAGTAGGTATCTGCTCGGCTGCGGCGGGCTATGCGGTCGGCAAGATAGGCGTCGCGGCGATAGCCAGCGCTACTGAGAAGCCTGAGATCTTCGGTAGGACTATAATCTTCGCCGGCCTTGCCGAGGGTATCGCTATTTACGGCTTATTAGTCGCCTTCCTCATATGGATAACGTGAGAGGGTGAAGATAAGATTAGGGGCGAGAAAGGCGCTAGGTCTTTACTTTTTAATCTTGATATGCATTCAAGCGGTAGGCTTGCTCCACTTCCTAAAGGAGCCCGGATTTCATAAGGGGATAATCTTGGCGATCTTCCTCGGAACAATTTTGCCGATAATTCTGGGCTTGGCCTTCATGAGATTCGTCCAAGTCGCCTAAGCCCTTGGCAGGATCAGCAAGCCCCTCCTAACATCTACCGGTAGATTGTGGTGTATTGAGATGGCGATCGACCTAAGATTCCTATATTCAACCTCGCAGTCGAGGATATACTTTAAGACGTAGAAGAAGCTTATGTATTTCGAGATCCTCTTCTTATCGACCTCGCTCTTCAAGATCCTGAAATATTCTATCTCAGCCCTCCACTCCTCCCGCCTCATCAAAGCCTCGATAAAACTCCTATATCTAGGGAACTCTTCAAGGAGTTCCTTGATGCTCCTCAACTCCATTAATAGAATCTTCGACTTTCCAGCGGGATTGTCTATGAGGAGTTTTTCTGCGAGCCTCCTATCATAGCCGTAGAGCATCGGGAGCATACAAACCCTGATGTTATGGAGATCCAATTCCATCCCCAGCACCTCCATCGCATCTCGCCTATCATCTCTCGGGATCTTAGAGATCTTATCGAACACTCCTCGATAATAGATCCATCTAAACATGCTCTCAAGTATGAGCGGGTTCTCAACTTCCATCTCACAGATCTTCCTATACATGGTCTCGGACAAGAGGCTTATGAACTCGTTGAAGTCCCTCGCCCTCACGAAGGGGTCTAGATCCATTCCACCAAGCCTCTCTGAGGGTATTATCAGCTCCTTGATGCGCTCCGCGGATTCACGGGCGATCTTCATCCTCATAATCCTGATCAGATTCTGAACCTCGAACCTCCTATAATATTGAATCAGAAACTCCCTGATGTTCTCGAAGGAGATCTTGAGGAGAGTTGAGAGCCTATCGATGAACATCTCCGTTAAGGCGGCCTCGACATCCCATAGGCTCTTTGCCTCGGAAAGTCTCCGACCATAGATGGTGGAGAGGATTTCGACAAATTCTTCAAGCCTTGAGAGCGATGCAAGCTCTAGGATAAGCCTTCTCGGGAGAAGTCTGCTCTCATATGCATGGCACTTACATACCAGGTATGTTGTCAAGTGGCTCTCCTCCTCGTCAAGGTCTCCTTTATCTGCTTAAGCCTTATGATCTCTTCGAGCATCTCATCATCCAACACGCCTTGGATCCTCCTTATAGTCTCCTCATAGCTTGGGATCACGACCTTTTCGAGGGCGTTAACTCTGATATTGGTCTTTCTGAGATCCTCGGCTAGGTTCTCGATATAGGCTTCAAGCTCCGCGAGCTTAGCTAAATCCCTCATCAAGGTTGATGTCTTCTCGGCTAAGGGTATGATCTGAGGGGGATAGAGGTTTGTGTAATCCGGTATGTCTATTTCCCGCAGCATGGGGATGACCACGCCTATGACACTCCTCGGAATTATCTTCACCTCCATCCTACCCCTGAGATAAGCTGAATAGGTTTCGAGATCGGCGCTCCCGAGGGTTGAGTGGAGTAGGGAGAGCTCTCGACAGACTTCCTCCATCTCATCCTCTACAATCCTCCTAAGCTCCTTAAACCTCTCAAGAGCCTTTCTCAACTCGGCCATGAGCTGATCTCGCTTCATTTCAAGGAGGTCATGTGCGTCTCTGATGAATTCAAGCCTCCTCTTCAAGTTGAGCAGGAAGCCCTTCGTATATCTGACTCCGGTCAGGGACATCTCCTTCACCGACCTTGAAGCCTATACTTCCTATGATACTTCTTGATGTGCTCCTCGCTTATCCTTATGAGCTCCTCTTCTGGGAGCATGGAGAGAAGATCCCAAGCTATCTCAAGAGTTCTCTCGATACTCCTATTCTCGTAGACGCCTTGATTGATGAATTTCCTCTCGAATTCATCCGCGAACCTCAGGTATCTCCTCTCCCTCTCACTTAGGCCAAGCTCTCCAATGATCCTCGCTAAGCTCCTAGCCTTAACGCCCTCGGCATAGGCCATGTAGAGCTGGCTTGACACCTCCATGTGATCCTCCCTGGTCTTCCCAGCTCCAACCCCATCCTTCATCAACCTCGATAGCGATGGAAGCGGGTTGATCGGTGGATAGATCCCCTTGAGATGAAGTTCTCTGCTGACTATGAGCTGACCCTCTGTTATGTATCCGGTTAGATCTGGGATTGGATGGGTTATGTCTCCTCCTGGCATGGTCAGGATGGGCATCAAGGTTATTGAACCCTTCTTCCCCTTAATCTTTCCAGCCCTCTCATAAATCGTCGCCAAATCACTAT
>CAYVHW010000062.1:0-5360 GCA_964451435.1 uncultured Nitrososphaeria archaeon
TGGCCGATGAGCCCGTCTCGATGATAGATGTATCTCTGAGGGCGTCGATCCTAGATCTCATGCTTAAGCTTAAGAAGGAATTAAACCTTACCTATGTATTCATAACCCACGACCTCGCAGTCGCGAAATACGTCGCCGACACAATAGCGGTGATGTATCTCGGAAAGCTCGTCGAGTGGGCTCCCGCGGAGAAGCTATTCGAGAACCCCCTCCATCCCTACACCAAAGCCCTCTTGGCCTCGATTCCCGTTCCAAGACCGATGAAGGAGAGGAGGGAGATTAAGTTGAAGGGTGAGATCCCGAACCCGATAAATCCTCCCAGCGGATGTAGATTCCATCCGAGATGCCTTTATGCCCGCGAGATATGTTCGAGAGAGGAGCCTGAGTTGAAGGAGGTTGAGAAGGATCACTACGTCGCATGCTTTAACGCGAGCTAGGCTGAAAGTCTTTTAACGAACATGCTCCAATTCTTCGAGGATGTTTGGAGAAAAATACGTCCAAAGGACACCGAAGTCTAAGAAACTGTTTGAGGAGGCGAGGAAATATCTTCCAGGCGGGGTATCCTATGCGATAAGATTCTTTGAGCCATATCCATTCTATGTGTCGAAGGCTGAGGGGCGGAGGGTTTGGGACATAGATGGAAACGCCTACACGGATTATTGGATAGGCCATGGAGCGCTACTAATGGGCCATAGATATCCTCCAGTGATAGAGGCCATTAAGGATCAACTCAACCTCCTCCCCCACGTCGGCTTCTCACATGAATGGGAGGTGAAGTTAGCCAAACAGATCGTCGAGATGGTTGAGAGCGTTGAACTAGTCAGGTTCACGAACAGCGGGACCGAGGCTACCATGTACTCGATTAGACTCGCACGAGCATATACTGGAAAGAGGTTGATCGGGAAGTTTGAGGGGGGATGGCATGGAGGCTACGACGCATTGCATATAGCAGTCTCCCCACCCTACGAGCTACCGGGAAGTTTGGGTATAACTGAGGGAGCGTTAAAGGACACGGTGATCCTACCATACAATGATTTAGAGGGGGTTCGTGAGATCGTTAAAGGATTAGAGTTAGCGGCGATAATAGTCGAGCCCGTCTTGGGCGCGGGCGGCTTCATCCCATCGGATCCCGAGTTCCTGAAGGGGCTTAGAGAATTATGTGATGAGCTCGACGCCCTACTGATCTTCGACGAGGTGATAACGGGCTTCAGGCTATCTCCTGGAGGGGCGCAGAAGCTCTATAGAGTTAAACCGGATCTAACGGTCTTCGGGAAGATCCTTGGAGGCGGAGAGTTTCCAGCCGGGGGATTTGGTGGGAAAAGGGATGTTATGGAGCTTTTAGATCAGTTAAAGTATAGAGACCCGCATGAGAGAGTATTTCAGGGAGGAACCTTCGCCGCAAACCCGATAACCACTAGAGCAGGATACACCCTACTGAGAGAGCTTCAGAGAAGGTCTGAGATCTATGATCACATAAATAGATTGGGGGAGAGGGCTAGGAATGAGTTACAACGGATATTCGATGAGAGAGGATCCAATGCCCATGTAACTGGAATCGGCTCCCTCTTCACGATCCACTTCACTCCAGTGAAGCCGAGGGACTCGAAGACGGCGCAGCAAAGGAGGGATGTAAGCTTGGCCCGCTCATACTTCAAACACCTACTCGACAATGGAATCGTGGCGATGATCCAAGACATGCAGCACTTCTTCATCTCCGCATCCCATAGACTGGAGGATATAGATGAGTTGGTGAGGGTCACCGAGGAATTCATAGATAAGGTGAGGTGACATGCCCCGGGTGGGACTTGAACCCACGACATCCCGGTCTCTTCCAGACTCGTCTTCAGCCGGGCGCTCTCCCCTCTGAGCTACCGGGGCCATCTTGAACCTTGGTCGAGGAATTTAAAAATGTTATCGCGACTTTTCTCTAAGATGCTCGCCAAGCCTCCTCCAATCCTCCATTAATACGCTTCTTAGGGGAGGGTTTCTCAGCGCGGAGGCTGGATGATACATTGGGATTATCTCTGCCTGTAGAATCAAGCTGGATACCCTATAGATCTTTCCATGGATCTTGCCCATGCTCTGACGCTTCAACCCAAACTTCTTGAACAAGTATTCTGTCGCGACATTCCCCAACGCCACTATGATCCTCGGCTGAATCACCTCGATCTGCTTATCGAGATATGGGGTGCATGCCTCGATCTCGTCCTCGCTCGCCTTATTCTCCGGAAGATAGCATTTCATCACATTGGTTATGTAGACCTCAGACCTATCGAGTCCTGCGAGCTTTAGGAGCTTATCGAGAAATTTCCCCGCAGCTCCAACGAATGGCCTTCCCTCGATATTCTCATGGTAACCCGGTCCAAGCCCTATCAACATTATCTCGGCGTCCACCGGCCCCTCGCCGAAGACCGGGTTTTTCCTAGTCCTCCAGAGCGGGCACTTCCTGCAACTCTCAACCTTCTTCCTGAGTTCTTCTAAAATCTCTCTTCTCGAATCTTCCACGGAGAATCTATCGAGTTTATTGGATAAAAGCTTTAAACAGGCTTCCTCGATTGTTAAACAATGCATCTTGAGAAGCTTCAAAGATACGTCTCTGTCGGGGGATTGAGGATTAGGGTCGCCGAGGCAGGTGATAGGGATGAGCCAGCGATCCTATTGATTCATGGGCTTGGAGGATCGATAGAGAGCTGGATGAACAATCTCATACCATTATCGGAGAGGCTTCACGTAATAGCATTGGATCTCCCGGGATTTGGGTTCTCGGATAAGCCTCCGATAAACTACACGCCCGAATACTACTCGGATTTCATTTCAACCTTTGTGAACTCGATGAATCGTCAGAAGGTCAATTTAGTGGGCCACTCAATGGGGGGCTTAATAGTCTTAGAGACCGCTTTAAGCAACCCCGAGATCATTGACAGGCTAGTCTTGGTGGATGTTGCTGGGATAGGTGATAAGGCTGCAGAGATCATCGAGAGGAGCATGGGCGGGGACTGGACCCTCGATAAACTCATGAAATTCTATGAGGATTACATAATAGGAGAACATAGGGTTGTGGATGAGGAGCTTCTCAAACGATCATTGAAGTTGTATCATGAGGATCCAAGGCTCCGACACGCATATCGATGTTGCCTGAGGTTCCTCGGAGCTGGGAGACCTGTTGAGAGGTTCTCGAAGGTCGCTCACCCAACCCTAATAATATGGGGATCTATGGATAGACTGGTTCCACCCAAATACGGCCATAGACTACATAGAGTTCTCAAGAACAGCAAGTTAATGATCTTCAAGGGAGCAGGCCACTCGCCGCATGTCGAGGTTCCAGAGGAATTCAATCAAGCTATAGTAGATTTCATCTTAGGCAAATGACTCAATTTTTATGAATTCGACATCTCTCGGTATGGGTAGGCATGGAGGGCTAGGGCCATAAGCAAGGTTGAATCTCCCAGAGAGATGGTTGAAGGAGCTCGACGATCTTAAGGGGCTAAGCGGGGTGAGGAGATTAGAGTCGAGGTTGAGGGCTAAATAGGAAGCCGGAGACGATCTTCTGGGATGATTAGAGGATTGAATGTGATCTTCATAGGTCCTGCTGGATGCGGGAAGACGAGCCTAACTAAGACCTTCGGCGAGTGGAGCGAGCAGGAGTTGGGGATGAGCATAGCATACGTGAACCTAGATCCAGGGGTCTTAGACCTACCCTATACACCCGACTACGACGTGAGGGAACTCGTCACAGTCGATAGATTGATGCGGGAGGAGGGGTTGGGGCCGAATGGGGCGATGGTTAAAGCATCTGAGATAATGGATGAAAACATAGATTCGATAGCCGAGGATATAGCTTCCCTCGACGCGGATCTAAGGCTGATAGATACGCCGGGGCAGATGGAGCTATTCCTATTCAGGCCTATGGGGCCTAGGCTGAGTGAGGCGATCTCGAAGAACTCTCCATCGATAACCGTCTATATCTCAGATCCATCCCTAGCCTCGAATCCGAGCGGCCTCGCGATAAGTCTCTCGATGGCCTTGATAACGTGGCTTAGGCTAAGCACTCCAACCGTCCCCGTGATAAACAAAGTAGATGTCTTTAGAGGAGATTTGGATAAGCTTCTAACGGATCCAAGCGCGTTGAAGGAATTCTTATCGAGGGAGGAGGGATTGATAGCCGATCTAGCGGCAGAATACATGAATTTAGTCGAGGATCTGTTGAAGTCTATGAGGATAGTTAAGGTCTCGGCGAAGACCGGTGAAGGAATGCCGGCATTATACGACCTAATCCACGAGGCGCTATGCGAGTGTGGAGACCTATCCTAAATGACGATCATCCTACCTGAACCCTCACCCCATCCTCCACGAACGATATCTCATGCCATTCGAGATCATGTCTAGTAAGAGACTTCACAACCCTCAACATCCTCACTCCACCCTCGGTCACATTCGTTGCCAAGACATAGTCGCAGAAGGACTTGATCCCCTCCTCAAGATACCCGCTCTGAGCACCTTGATCCAATATGAGTAATAGGGTTACCTTATAGGTTCTAGCCCTAGCCTTGAGGACTTGGACGAGTCTTGGAACGGCTTTCTCTTCTTCAAGCATGTAGAAGAATGGGGTGAGGCTATGTAGGAGACCCCTCCCATTCCTGACTATCTTAAACATCTTAACGATTCCTTTCTCGATCTTCTCAAGATCCTCCACCCTCATCCTCCTCAAAGCCTTCTCGACAAGTAGCTCATGTAGATCGGAGAAGATGAGCTTCCCCTTCTCAACGTAAGGCTTTACATCGAATTTGAGGGAGGTCTTCATCTGATAGTTGAGCTCATCCAAGCTTTGGAGGGTGCTTATGTAGGCGCATCTCTCCCCAGCCTTCAACCCCTCTCTTATGAACTGCTGACCAAGATAGGACTTCAAGCTCCCAACAGGGCCTATCAAGAGCGTTGTCGACCCTCTCAGAACTCCTCCCCCTAAAAGCTCATCGAGTCCAGAGACCCCGATTCCGACCAGGATCTCCTGACCCATAGCCCGTCTACAATAATGCTTATCCTGAATAAAGTATAAACTTTGAGTTTCTTGGCCAAACTCTTCTAAGTTGGAGGTCATCCTCCGAGGATCTTCGCCGCTTTCTCAGCGATCGCCTCAGCCATCTCAGAGGTCTTCGCGCTTCCACCTAGATCGTATGTCACCTTCTTTCCCTCGGCTATAACTTCTTCAACCGCCTTGAATATCGCTTCCATTTTCTTCCTCTCTCCAAGGTATCCTAGCATCCAGGCGGCTGATAGGATCATGGCCGTTGGGTTGACCTTGTTCAACCCCTTATACTTTGGAGCGCTTCCATGAGCTGGCTCAAACATGGCGTAATCATCTC
>CAYVHW010000063.1:0-5332 GCA_964451435.1 uncultured Nitrososphaeria archaeon
ATGATGCTCAGCATGATGATTGCTTTTCCCTTCACCATCGTTAATCATGAGTAAAATTGGAGGAGATATATTTATGGCGTTCCCCTCGAAAGGATTTTAACGAGGAGAATTGAGGGTGTTTCAAGAGGAAGTTAGGGTTAAGACCGGTGGAGAGACGGATATCCTCGATATAAGTGACGATGTTGAAGAAGTCGTTAGGAGATCAGGGATAAAGAATGGCGTTGTTCACGTCTTCGTAATAGGATCAACCGCTGCAGTAACGACCATGGAGTATGAACCTGGACTCAAAGAAGACTTACCCGGAGCATTGGAGAGAATTGCTCCCAAGAATATCGAGTATAAGCATCATTTGAGGTGGGGAGACTATAATGGACACAGCCATGTTAGGGCGGCGATAGTTGGGCCAAGTCTAAGCGTTCCAGTGAGAGATGGCAGACTCATCCTCGGAACTTGGCAACAGATAATCTTGATCGAACTCGATATTAGGGCTAGGAATAGGAGGATAATGGTCACGGTTATGGGCGAGTAGGCTGGCGGGCGGCGCTCGCGGCTGTCTCCAGAGTCCATCTAACAGCGTTCACTATCTCCCTAAGCCTATACTCCTCCCTAAAGTTCCTCACAACTATCTCCTTAACGAGGTCTCCATCCAATATGATTTCATAGCTTAACTCGTAGCCGGGTGGAAGCAATCCTTTCTCAACCCTCTCCTTATCCGCCTTACTCATCGCGTCCAAGACCTTTCGGATGAGAAAGGATGAGAATGGCCTCATATCTCTTGTCAACCCAATTTCTGGGTTCACGATGAATCTAAGCTCGTCTCGGCCCACCGCAACCCTAGCCAAGATCTCCCCGCTCCTCGACCTAAGAACTCTAAATTTCCCGGTCTCCGGAGGCTTTGGAGCGGGCTTCTCCTTGACCGCCGCGGCCTTCTTGAAGCTCTTCTTAGCCAGCTCCTCATCGACGAGCTCTACAAGCTTCTCAAGCAAGCTTACCTCATTTCTTAGCTCACTTAGTTTTCTCTCAAGGTAGTCTTTCAGCCTCGCAAGCTCCTTAACCTCTTCAGACTCTTCAGGAGCGCTCATGTCTTCGACACTTACCCAATCTTCTAGAAGCCTCTCGCCTTTAATATGTTCTCCCACCTCATCCCTCGCCACAATCCCGAGATTATACGATGGAAATATGCTGAGTTTCTCTTAGATAGATTCTCAAGGAGCTTAATCTATTTGGCACTAACTCTCTGGAAAGCCTAATATACTCCAAGCCCTAGATAGGCTTGTGCCTCTAATCTACTCATCTTCTTTTAAGCACGTTAAGCCTTACAGGGCATCATATCTAGGATATTTTCCAGGTAAAATCATCAAGGTGCTCTTGGTCAGAGATGTGAAGAATACTCATGAAAATCTTGGTGAGCTGGGTAGGTTAATAATTGCGGAGGATTGTAAGATATTGAACGTGGTCCCATCGAGTCTAAAAGATCCATTCATAGATGTATGCTACTTCTTGGAGTGCGATTCCAATGCCGCGAAGAGGGCTATCGAGGCCATCGAGAAGTTCGGATTCTCGAAATCCGCCGCGATAGTTGATTCGCCGTTAGATGATCTGGCCTTGATTCCATTCTTCCCACTCATAGTCGCCGATAAGAGGGCGGTCGTGATGAGAGAACCCATGTATAGGGGGCTCTTTAGAGGATTCCGTAAAAGACTTGGAATAGGAGCCGCCAAGGTCTTTCTACGCCTTGTGGGAGTTGATGTTGGGAGGGAGGCGTATGAAGCTCTCTCAGAGATGGTAAGGGGCTTAGATGCCGTTAATGCCATCAAGGTCTTGCTCATGATAGGACAATCTCTCGGATTCTGCTACTTAGAGGAGTTAAAGCTTGAGGACGACGCGATCATAGCGAGCTTAGCCGAGAACTGGGAGGGCGCGGCCATGAGAAATGAGTATGATTCTCCACAATGCTTCTTCACAAAGGGCGTGATCGAGGGATATCTTGAAACTGTGACGGGCGAGAGATGGGATGCCGAGGAGGTGGAGTGCTTAGCTATGGGCTCCAAGAGGTGCACTTTTATAATCCAAAGACGGGCATGATGAATGCTTAAATACAATCTAATGAATTAAATCAATGTTATGCCCTTCCAAATAATTACGAACTTAATCAACCAATTTGTAGCGTTTCTGCCGAGGCTCATCGGAGCGATAATAATCCTGATAATAGGCTGGGCCGTGGGGAGACTGCTCGGAGCCGGCATCTCAAGGCTCCTCGATAAAGCCGGCGTCGACGATGCATTGAGGAAGACCTCTGTTGGGAAGGCGATAGAGAGAGCTGGAGTCCCCACGCCTAGATTCTTCGACATCCTAGTGAGGGTCTTCATCTATTTGATAGCAGTCTTCGCGGCCGTCAACGTCCTCCAGATCGAGGTCTTGACCTATTACATGAAGATGGTCGTCGAGTATCTCCCAAGCCTCATAGCCGGAATAGTCATCCTTATCTTCGGGTTGATGATAGCAGACTTCATAGGAGACGCGATAACCGCCGTCGGCAGGGAGGCCAAGATAGAATACGCGTCTCTGGTCTCCCTCGCCGTCCGCGGAGTATTCTATCTCGTCGTCATAATAATTGGCCTATCGACGATGAAGATCGATGTAAGCATCCTAAACGTGGTTGTTACGGCGATCTCTTGGGGAGTTGCTGGAGCTATAGCGCTGGGAGTAGGTCTCGCATTAGGGTTTGGGCTGAAAGACTACGTGGCCAAGAAGGCCGAGGATTGGTTGAAGAAGGCGAGCGAGAGCGCTAGAGCTTTAGAGAAGAAGGAGTGAGTGCTCGGCGCAACCTCATCCCATTTTTTCTAAAAGATCTTTCTACGCTCAACAACTATACTCTTAACCTCGCCATGTGGATAGCCTATTAGGATTAAATCTGCCAACCTTGGGAATATTCCAGTCTCCAATATTCCGGCGATGGATCTAAGCCTCTCATCGAGTTCCTCCGGGTTCTCCAGCTCCCCAGCCTCAACATCGGCGATAAGGTTTCCATTATCGCTTATGATAGGCCCCATCTTCCCCTTCCCGAATCTCAGCCTTATCTCCATCCCCCAGCCATTCAAGACACTCTTAATGTGTGGAAACGCATACTCTAAGACCTCGACCGGAATAGGCATATCCAACCTCGGCTTAAGCTTCATGAAATCCCCGATGTAAACCACTCTTTCAGCTGCCTGGGCCAACACCTTCTCTCTTAGAAGCGCCCCTCCACCTCCCTTGATCGCATTCCCAGACTCATCTACTTGATCGAAGCTATCTAGGACTAGATCTGGCCTGGGACACTCATCTAGACTCGTCAGTTTGAATCCACCTTCAATTATCAGTTGCTTGGCTTGGAGTGAGGATGGGATGAATGATAGCTTCAGCTCATTCTGCTTTACGTAGTTTTTGAGATTCTCCATGAGCCGAGCAATGGTCGTCCCACTTCCAAGACCTATCACCATCCCATCCCTAAGCTCTTTCAACGCCTCAGCTATCGCCGCATCTCTCGCCCTCAGAATCTCTTCGCCTCGATTCATTCAAGAACTCCTCGGCTTTAGAACTAATAGATTTAAGCTCGGCCAATAGCTCTTCGGCGCTAGGCTCTCGATAGCGTCTCAACGCCTCGCGCAGCCTCTTCAAAGCCTCCTCATTCACCCCACCCCCTAGAGAGACCTCCTCATACTCCTCGATCTTGGAGGAGATTCTCCAGTAAAGTATCAGCGATATGCCAGTTGTTGCTATGAATGCGGCGACGATCACTAAAGCCTTCCACAATCCGAGAAAACTCATTTAGAGATCTATAAAGAGGTTATCGTCTGGACTAGGATCCATCCACCGATCCCGATCAACACTATAGATAGTATCAGTGAGATTATGTGTAAGTGCCTCGTCTTTAAGGTCTTGCGGCCCGTGGCCGTGAGGTGGGAGACCGCTCCAAGGAAGGCGTAATCCATCCAGATATGGAATAGATACATTATGAAGACTCCTAGGATCGAGGCCATCTCAAGCGCGTAGGTTATCAGGCTCAACCCAACCGTGAACCACCAGATCAAGAAGTATGGGTTTAAGCCCGTGAAGGTCAACCCCACTAGAAAAGACCTGAAAAACCAACCTCCTCCAAGATCGAAGCCTCGATTATCCGCCCTCAGATCATCTCCTCTCCTAAGCCCCTGATATGATGAATTGGCTTGAAAGACTCCGAATATGATTATGGCCGCCGCGCCCGATAAGCCTATCGCAAACCTCACCAACTTATTCGCCAAGAAGCCCCAGACACCATAGGCCAATCCCAGGACGAGTGGGAACTCGAAAGACATATGGCCCAGGGCCACGACCCAACCACTCCTCCCACCGCTTCTCAAGGCGTTCTCGACCGTGATGAAGAAGAGTGGGCCTGGAGAAAGGACTCCTGAAGCCGATAACGATACCACCAGGACGAATAGCTCTAGGAGCCCCAACCCTAGCCAAGGTTGGCGTCGAGCCAAATTTATATCCTTATCCTTTCAGCCGAAAAATCAAAATATCCTAAATAATGCGATATGAGATGAGGATAAGCGACGAGAACTGGCCGCGGTGAGGTAGCGGTTAGCCTTCCGGCCTGTGGAGCCGGATGCCTGGGTTCGAATCCCAGCCGCGGCCCTCCATCCTAGATGTCATATGGATTGTTCTATGGTAAGTTAATGATTCCTTTTTAGAGGGATGGATCGGCTGAATTAACTATTTACATCGATATTTTTCCGATTTCTCGGCGAAGGATTATATTCGTGATCCAAGTTTGTTTGATTGATGAGGAGGGCTGCCGTTCTAATTCTCCTTATGAGCCTAGCGACCCTAATGATAATTCCGATTCATGCGTCGAGTATCTCATTCGATTATAAGAAGCCGCTTGGAAGGTTCTCAAGATTCCTTGAGGTCGAGTTTATCGGAGATGGGATCAGGGAGAGCTTCATAGGAGAAGATGTAATAGATCTAAGGGCACTTCCACCCGGAACCTACCATATCATCGCTAGGTGGATGGAGGTTGAGGTTGGGAGATGGGTCATCTCGCTAGATAGGGGTAATCTGGCCTTAAACCTAGATCTCGCCATGACCGACCTAAGCCTAAGGGTCGTCGATCTAGAGGGTAGAGCCCTACAAAACTTCATGGTCGAGATAGATCCGAACATCTATGGTAAGCTTAGGTCGGTCGGCGGGATGATCACGATTAGAGCCGTTCCAACCACCATAAACTACGTCCTCAAAGTTTCTTGGAGGTCTCCGACCTATGGAACGATCTCATCGACCGAGGTCTCCATACTTCCCTCAGAGGTCA
>CAYVHW010000064.1:0-3554 GCA_964451435.1 uncultured Nitrososphaeria archaeon
CTTCTCCCCTCTCTCGGCTAGGGTCATGATGCATTTCTCGGGGCTCATGCCGGTCTTCCTCGCCTCGGTCAAGTCTCTAGTGAAGAGGGTTAAGCCGTGTAGGATCGAGTAATTCTCCTTCCCATACTTCTCCCACGCGACCGCCCCAGGGATGAAGAGGAGTATGAAGAAGAGGCACAAGGCTATCGACGCCTCATATCCCATATCGAGACCTAGAATTTCCCTAAACCTAACTATGAGACTGCTCGTCATGTTGAAGGGCGGGATTGCCTTAAGCTGGACGATATAGAATGGCGTGACAAATAACGCTAGGAAGGCTATCGCTATCGGGATGCTCGCCATAAACGCCTTATATGGCCTAGTATCCGTTAGCGGATATTTCGGTTGGCTAATATCGGCTAGATAGAGGAAGACCGACGCGAGCATCGGCATTATGAGATAAGCTATTATCACGAATTGACCCGGCGGTAGGATCATGTATTGGGTTGGCATCGCCCTGGATATGATATACATTATGTAGACTACAAGGGATAGCATCATCACGGTCGAGGCGTAGGCTTCCATTAGCATCCCCATTCTCTCTCCAACGATCCTCATCTTATTCGTTCTAGCCTCGAAGATCGTCTCGGTCTTCCTGATGAGGAAGTGGACAACATCCCCACCACTTCTGAGGGTTGAGGCGTATCCCATCAAGAGATCTCTATACTCCTTCGATGGAATGCCCTTGGCCATATTCTCTATCGCGGTGACGGGATCCAATCCGGTTGCGGAGACCTGTATCTCGGCCATCCTAGCGGCCCTAGCCAGATTGGGCATAAGCTCACTTCTCGCGATCCTTCTCAAGCTGGTATAGGGGGGTATTCCACCCGTCGCCATGACTGCGAGATAGGTTGCGGCATAGGGAACCTCGCTCTCCAGAACCGAGGCCTTCGACGCCGCTTCCCCATATGGATAGGCCACCCCCATCAATAGGATGAGTAATGGGATTATGCCCACGATTATCGGATAGATAACGCTTTGGGTTAGAAGGTATGTGATGACCGCCGATGGGATGCAGATCATGGCGCTTATCAAGGTGATCGCCGCGACGACGGATGCATATGCTTCAGGGTGAATCCGTATTCCAGCGCTCTCAAGCTTTGCCGAGATCTGGGGAAACGCTCTTAAAATCAACGATCCAAGCCCCCTGAAATTCGAGTATGAGAATCCAGCCAAGCTGTCAACGATCCTCATTAGATCTCCTCCCTCAAAGTTACTAAGTCTCCCTCATCAATAAGCTTTAACAGGACATTGACTAGGCTTAGTGCGCTACCATAGTTGATGGCTATCGTTGGCTTCACAGGGATCGTCGGCGGAACTTGCAATAATTTCCTAACATCCTCGCATCCGATCTTGAACCCAGGCCTATCATACTTGTTGACAGCGATCACGTGCGGGGTTCTCGGAGCCAGCTTCCTAAAGAACTTGTAAACCTTCTCAGCCTTCTTAATGCTCTCAAGATCTCCAGAGTCTATTATCAAGATGTATCCATCCATCCCTATCGAGAGAGATCTCCATAGAAATGAGAACCGTTCTTGGCCCGGGGTTCCAAATAATTTCACGTATCTATCCCTATCTACCTTCACTACTCCGAAGTCTAAGGCCACGGTGGTCACGGACTTTATCGTTCTTCGAAGTAATCTTTTCTCCGTGCTAAGATACTCCTTACATAGAGTTCTCACGAGAGTTGTCTTTCCTGCATTGAATGGGCCAGTCACGAGGATCTTGTATAATCTCATGATCTCCCTGAGAGATATGCCTCTAGAATGAGGTTTATGAACCCGAGATTGGGGTTAGGTTTCGTCAACCCCACCACGTAATGCGACTTATAGCTTCGGATCAGCAAATATCTCTTATCCTGGAGCTGGATATCCACCTTCTCATAAGACTTCGCGTTCAACAGTTCGATGACTGCGGAGACGGCTCCCCCTATCGCCGCGGTGGCGGCTGCGATGAACTCGGGCTTGAAGTCTATATTCGCGTTATATGCTATTGGGGTTCCATCTTCGGCGACGACCGCTGTTGCGTCGAGCCATCCTCTACAGCTGACCATTATATTCTCTATGAGCATGTTGAAGGTCTCATAGGTGGTTGACATCATCCTCCCCTCCCTTTAATCAGATCTGAAACATATGCTTGGAGAAGCTCTCTAATTTCATCGACATCAACCTCGACTTCGGGTTTCCCAACCATTAAGGCGCAGACCTCCATATCTCCGACCTTTTTAACGGTTAGGAGTAGTGCCTTAAGCCCATTTTTAAGTATAATGGTGTCCGCTGGAAATCCAAGCCTCCTCAAGGTTAGGATGAAGTCTGCAAGAGATGCCGCGACGCGCTCTTCCTCCTTCATATTATATGAATCCACCGGTAGGCCGGAGAGGTTGAAGAGGAAGATCGAGTCCATCCCTGTCAAGGTGGCCAAGTCGCCTAGGGATTCAAATCCGCCCGAGATCTTAATCACCTCACTCTCTTCAGGGGTCTCCTTAATCTCGGCCTCTACGGCCTTCTTACCCTCTTCAACGACTTCCTCGATCCTTCTCTCTGGAGCTCTCTCAACGGCCTTAATCTCTCGTGAGACGAGCTCCGAAAACCTCCTAACCGTGAGGAGTGAGGTTATCAGGGCTGTGATCGAGATTATCAAGACTACCACTAGGATGAGGAAGGTGACGAACGGATTCGTGACTATAGTGAATAGGTCCGTAACTAGGCCGTTCACGTTAAAAAATGTCTCCGCGCGGCTTATATCTCTTTCTAACTAGGTCTAAACGGTAGATTTTCATCTTAGATAGCTGGGGAATATCTCGTGGAGAGCTTGCTGGGGGTTAGGGGACTTTGGAAGAGCTATGGAGAGACCCTAGCCGTAGCTGATCTAAGCCTCTCGATAAGGGCTGGTGAAATTCATGGATTGCTGGGGCCTAACGGCGCTGGGAAGACGACGGTCGTCAAATGCATTGTTGGGTTGCTGAGGCCGGATAGAGGCGAGATCCTAGTGAACGGCGTTGAGACAACCACATCTGAAAGCTATAAGTCCCTAATAGGCTATCTACCCGAAGACCCCGCGCTCCCAGAATACTTGACCGTTGAGGAGTTCCTCGGATACATAGCGAGAATTAGATCGGTTAAACCTCAAGAGGCTAAGCCGAGGATCAGCGAGCTTATGGAGACCTTCAACCTCACGAGACTTAAGCACGAATTCATAGGATCCTTATCGAGGGGGTTGAAGCAAAGGGTGGCCGTGGCCTCGGCCTTCATCCATAAGCCTAAGATCCTGATCCTCGACGAGCCATTTCTAGGACTCGATCCAGAGGGCCAGCTAAAGGTCAAGTCGATGGTCAAGCAGGTCGTCGAGGATGGAGGGGCAGCCCTCATCAGCACTCACATGCTCGACATGGCTGAGAGATTCTGCGACACCGTGACGATAATGTATAGGGGAAGGAAGATCATAGGCGGTGACGTGAGATCCGTAAAGCAGGTGGTCGATGCGAACAGCTTGGAGGAGGCGTTCATCAAGCTCGT
>CAYVHW010000064.1:3654-5311 GCA_964451435.1 uncultured Nitrososphaeria archaeon
CTATTGATAATGTTCTCAGCCGCTGGAGCCGCTGCCTTGATGAGGAGCCTATACGGGATCACAGGGATCGGAGATCTCCCCAGAATAATCACGACGGTCACATTCATATTCTCGGCGCTCTTCATATTCGAAACCTATCTCGGAATGAAGGGAGGTATCACGGCGCTGAAATCCGAGGTGGACTTCATTCTCCCCTCTCCCATTAAGCCGTCGGCATATCTCATCGCCGACCTCATCTTCCAGCTAATATTCCTCAATGTGATGCTTACTCCAGCCATCTCAATATTCATCGCAACACTAATATATCCAAATGAGCAATATATCTTCACATTCCTCCTAGTCTACGAGATCTCGATCTTGATGGCGGCGATCATAGCTCATGGCCTTGGAGTATTGGGTGTGAGGGGATATAGGAGGGCTGCAAAGATCTTGGGATGGATCTTGATAGCGTTCATGCTCATACCAATCATCTTAAACATGCTTGACATTCGAGTCGAACTCATGGTCATTCTCCATCCATCGGAGATCCTTGCAAGGCTCGCAGTCGGCGCACAGGAAGCTCTAGACCTCCCACTTCTGACGATATGGCTCGCCGCGGTCTTGGGGCTATATCTACAAGCTCTGAGAATTAAGGTATTCTCAGACGTGAATCCCCTCCTAACTACGGGTTTCATGGAGCCGAGTTCACGTTGGACGAGACTCCCATACCTCAAGCTGGATTTCAGTAAGGGCTCCCTCCACCTCTATCTCATCAAGTTTCATCTAGTGAGGATCTGTAGGGATGGGAGCCTCGGCGCCTCGACGCTCTTCCTAGCCGTTTTCATCATAGCAAATATGAGCCTATCTAAGATTGCTTGGAGCTCGTTGAGACCCGAGTTGGCGTCAACCATTCTCACAGCCCTCTACATACCGCTCATTCCAGCGCTCTTGACCATAAACTGGAATATTGTGGAGAGGGTGAATCTCTGGTCTCCGGCATCATCCTCGAATGGGCTGAGAAATTATCTCGATGGAATGCTTTCGTCGTATATAATCGTCTCAGCATCCTTCGCGATGGCCTTCTATGGCTTGATGAATATGATGATCGGCGAGAATCCATTTATAATCTTAGACCTCCTCCTCGCCCTAACAACCTCGATAGCTTCCACGGCAATCTCCATGCTTATGGGCTTGAGATCTGGGAAGCCCGCGACCGCCCTCTCCCACCTCGCCCTCCTCTATGCGGCGATTCCCATGGCCGGCTCGATCATCTTAGATCTCCCACTTCTCATCATAAGGGGCTTAGAGACCTTGGCCACAAACCCTCCTCCATGGCTTCTAGCATCCTTAACGGCCTATCCGCTCTCACTCCTCCTAATCCTAAGACGAAGGATTCTCTCAGCCTCAGAAAGCTTCGCATATACTCTCGGCAATTCCATCTAAATGCTCCAGAGAAGGATATATTACCCCCTTAAAGGTAATAAAGTTGTGGGTAGGAGGGCTTTGGGTAAGAAAAAGAAGTCTAAGAAGAAGGAAGAGGAGTATGAGCTCTTCTGGAAGGGGATTGAGATCAAGCCAATTCCAGAAGACTACAAAATCATAGACGGCTATCCGATACGGGAAGGTTATGCTGAGGTCGTGATCGCAACCCCTCCGGGCACAACCCCTGAGCCAACAT
>CAYVHW010000065.1:0-5265 GCA_964451435.1 uncultured Nitrososphaeria archaeon
TGCTCATAGGCGACTAATGGATCGGCGCCCTCAAACGATACGAATGCTCCGAAGACCATGAAGGAGATTACCACCGAGAGGGCTGAGATCTTAATCGCGTCCGCTCCCGTCAATACAACTATTCTCTCAAACTTTAACCTAGGAAATCTTAGACTGATCATCTACTTCACCGCCCTTCATGAAAATGCTCCAGCCATCATGGCCCCTATCTCCTCCTTCTTCACCCTCTCTATAGGTAGGATCGAGACGAATCTCCCCTCATAGATCGGCGCCACCGTATCGCTGAGTGAGAGAACTTCATCTAAATCCTCTGAAATCAGTAGGACGGCGGCCCCCTCCCTCTTATACTCCATCAACTTGTTCCTGACGAATTCGGTTGCGCCTACGTCGAGGCCATGGGTTGGAAGATTTGCTATCAAGAGCTTAGGTCTCCTCATCATCACCCTTGCTAGAATCAACTTTTGGAGGTTTCCGCCGGAGAGATGTCCAGCTTTCGTATCAACACTTGGAGCCATTATATTAAACTCGGAGATCGCCTTCATCGCCAACTCCCGAAGCTTGTTATAGTCGAGTAGGAGCTTAGACTTCACGAACTTCTCATCGAAGTAATAGTTCATGGCGATGTTCTCGACTAGGGTGAAGTCTTTGATGGCGCCGAATTCTCGCTCAGGCGGAATATATCCCATGCCCAGCTTCCACCTCTCTAGGATAGATGCATTCGTTATATCCCTTCCCCGGAATATGATCTTACCCTTAATGGGCTTACGTAGACCCATCAAGACCTCTGCGAGCTCTTGCTGTCCATTTCCGGTTACCCCGGCTATCCCGAATATCTCTCCCTCCCTTACCGTGAATGATATTCCTTTAATGGCTGGGACTCCTCTATCGTTGAGGGCATGTAAGTCTCTCACCTCTAGGATCGGCTCACCAATCTTCGCCTTCACCCTAACGGTTCGGAACAATACCTCTCTCCCAACCATCTTCTTAGCGAGGTTGAGCATGGTCGCCTCTTCACGCCTCATCCTCGCAACCACCTTTCCACGCCTCAGAATCGTTATTCTGTCGGCCACCCTCAGGACTATCGGCAACTTATGGGTAACGAAGGGAACGATTCCAAGTCCTTTCTCAGCCATGACCTTAATGGATTCGAGGAATTTTTCGATCTCCAATGGGGTGAGCTCGGAGGTGGGCTCATCAAGGATTAGGATCCTCGCGCCCCTATACAACGCCTTAATGATCTCCACCATCTGCTTTTCCCCTGCGGAGAGCTGCCAGACCTTCGCATGTAGGTCGAGCTTGAATCCATATTGCTCACATAGCTCCCTTACCTCTCGCTCGATCTCATCGAGATTCAATATCTTTCCAACCTTTGGATGCCCTAAAACGATATTTTCTAAGACCGTATGCGCTGGTATGAGTTTACGGTGTTGGTGAACCATTCCTATACCCATTCTTATGGCATCTAGAGGGGATTTGAACACCACTTTTCTACCTCGAATGTATATCTCGCCCTCATCGGGTCGAAGCAATCCATAGAGGATATTCATTAAGGTGGTCTTCCCGGCCCCATTCTCGCCCAACAATGCGTGGATCTCACCAGCCTTTAGATCGAAATCTATATGATCATTCGCAACAACCCCTCCAGGATATATCTTCGTGATCCCCCTCATCTCAAGGATTGTCTCGCCCTTCTTAACATCCTTGAAGAGTATATCAGCTTCGGTTATCGACACTTCTCACACCCCTACTCCCTACTTGATAACTCATCCTATTAATTAAGTTATCTTCCATGTATTCTAATCGCAAAAATTGTGCGGAGAAATTATCAGTTGGTGAAATCCGGTAGAAGATTCTTCGATGCGTGAGCTTAGGGCTATTGCTTTGAGGCGAGCTTCGCTGGAACTGCCTCTAAGAATTTCCCCCTTATCTCCTGAGTCTTCTCCCAAGCTATCTCGATGATCTCATCCATGAGATTCATCGGCACAGGGCCCGGCGAGTTTTTCTGGATCGAGACCACGTTCCCCTTCTCATCCGTTCCAATTATTAATGAGACATCTAGGACCCTTTCTTCATCTATCTGTGGATCGACTAAGAACTTCTCGCCCAACACTCCGATCATCACGGAGAATGGGAGGGCCGTTAGCTCTGGTGTGAAGTATTCATCGGTCTTCTCAAGCTTTCCATCGACGACCCTATACTTCGGTATCTTCAGTGTTGCTAGGGCGGCCATGGCCGAGATAAGCGCTGGATCATAATAGTTTCCATCATAGTCTAGGACGTAGATGTCTATGAATAGGATATACGCCTTCTCGCCCTCAACTATGCAGAGCTTCTTCAAGTCTATTGCCTTTCCCTCCCTCAAGCTCCTATCCACAACTCTCGCCAGCTCGACTCCCCGCTCATCTGGAGGCCCTGGCTCGAAGGTCGTTGAGGCTAAGGGGAGGAGTTCGGCGTTCACCGCGAATGATCCCTCATCGGGTCTATCCGAGTAGGGCGTTCCAACCTCGACCTTTATTCCCGTAAGGATTTTCGTCCCGCCCATGGTCACCAAGGCCGATCCCTCGGCTTTCTCGACGAGATTCGTCTGGATCGTTAAGGGTCTGAGATCTCTAGGCCCTCTACCGTCGAGCCTCTTACCCTGCTGGAGGAGACTGTAGATCTTCTCCTGCATTATCCTCGCGGTTAAGTCCTTCTTTGAGTGTAGTGGTAGGGTCATCTTCATATCCCTCCTTGAGGCGTAGCACTATACTTTCTCTTTAACGCCTCCCTCTGAAGCTTGTAGATCTCCATGATCCCCTTCTTCGCCAAGTTCAAGGCTCTGGGAAACTCGTCCTTCGAGATCCTCCCATTGAGCTGGAGGAGGACTATTGAGTCGAATCTTGGGGCCATGGCTATGGGCATATCCGCCTCCCCATACTTATCCTCAATATCGTTTAGATCTAAGACTAGTTGGCCATCGACCTTCCCAACGGCGACCGCAGCTATTAGGTCGGCCATCGGTATGCCTGCATCCGCTAGGGCGAGGGAGGCCGCGGTCAAGCCCGTCGTCCTAGTCCCCCCATCCGCTTGAACGACCTCGATGTAGATGTCTATGCATGTTCTCGGAAACTCTTCTAGGAAGACGACGGTCTCCAACGCCTCTCTGATAACCTTAGATAACTCGACCTCCCTCCTAGTCATTCCAAGAGGCTTCCTCTCCTCGACGCTGAAGGATGTCATGTGGTATCTACAGTTTAGGATAGCTCTGTCCGGTAATGACAGGTGTCTGGGGTGGACTTCCCGTGGTCCGAAGACCGCGGCGAAGACTCTAGTCTTCCCGAACTCGACGTAGGCTGATCCATCGCTCTTATCTAGGACCCCGACCTCCATCTTTATCGGTCTGAGTTCATCGAATCTTCTTCCATCGGTTCTTATCCCATCCTCGGTTATGAGCTTGGGCTTACTCATCTCACACCACCCTTGAGGATCGAGTCTATGAGCTTGCCAACCCTCTCGGTTAATCCTTGGGTGTGGGCTTCTCTCTCAACCTCCTTTATCGCCGTCACGGCCGCGAATTCCTGAGCTGGGGATGGGCCTGAGATGACTATCAGCCCATTCCTCCCAACCACTATCCTACATCCAGTCATCCTCTTGATCATGTTTATCATCGAGCCCCTCCTACCTATGAGCCTTGGGATCTTCGCGGGGTGGATCGAGATTAGGAGCCCTTTATCGAACCTCCTCATCCTCCTCGTATGCTCTAAGATTATCCCCCTAAGGCTACTCTCTTTGACTCTGGCGGAGATCACGTCTCCAACCCTGAGCCCGAGGTTCTGAACCTTCCTCCTATCCGGGATCCTTATCACGCCCGTTAGATGCTTTCCTAGGACGACGTCGAATCCATTTGGCTTGACATCTGAGATCACGCCTATGACCTCGTCTCCGACTTGAGGCCTATAAGCTCCCTTAAAAGCTATGACGCATACCCTGTTATTCCTTATGGTGGCCAGACCCACTTGGGCGGCATAAACCTTTCCATCCGCGACGTAGGTTCCCTCCCCACTCCTCTTACCATCGTCTGAGAGTAGTTGGCCGGGTAAGACCACATCATGCTCTGAGAAGTATAGGGGCATCTCCGCGCTCACTCCTCTAATGGGGTCACCTCAATTCTCCCGCTTGAGATCCTATTTAACCTCTCTATTAGGTCTACGTGAAGCCCGGTCGGGATCTCGATTACGCTCACCCAGCTTCCATCCCTCCTCCACTCCTCCTTAGTTATCTTGCTCATGCTTCGGACGATTCCGTAAGCCTTTCCAACGACATCTCCTGGGAGCCTGAGCTTGAATCTTAGGATTCCCATCTTTATCGGGATAACCCTTCTAAGCTTCTCGATTATCGCCAAGGCCTGCTCCTTCGCATCCTTGAACGGGTCTATCGCCACGCCCACCTCCTCCATCGCGAGCTCGATCCTCTGAGGTGGGTGGGGCATATTCGTCCTAGGGTCTATCGTGTTCTTCGAGATGAACTCTATTATCTGCCTCTTCTTGTCCTCGATGAGCCTCCGCCTCTGCTCAGCCGTTACCTGAACCACCCCATTATCTAGGATCGTTTGAGCGATCTTCAGGATGTCGGTAGTCCCGAACGCCTTCCTAATCTCTTCCTCACTCGCTCTAATCCCCTTCTTTGCATCCTTGTAGACCTCATCATAGACCACTATCTTTGAGATCGGTATCTTCTCGCCCAGCCTATACTTTAACGCCTTATCTGGGTCGACGAGGATCTCGAAGGTCTGGCCTCTCCTCTCAATCCTAGCTATCGTGTATCCCCTCGACAACCTCGATCCTCCATCTAAGACTGTTTATAGGGTGGATATTAAGGGATATTCTCAGCCCTTCTCCCTAGCCTCTATTAAGGGTTTAAGCCTCTTCCTGAGCTCCTCTTGAGGCATCATGGAATACTTCCTAGTCGAGACGGGTATCGTCGCCATCCTCGCAGTCCACTTCTCATCAAGCCTCTCAACCGAGTTCACTAAAGCCTTCAAGGATAGCTCTATCGCCTCCTCCAAGCTTAAGTCGCGCCTATACTCGGCCTCAAGGACATCCTTCACCTTCTCCGCTCCTCGCCCAATCGCCCAAGCATCATACTCCAAGACCATCCCGCTGGGCTCGGTATAAAATACCCTAACACCAGTCTTATCGACCCCTCCGAATAGGATCGCCGTGCCGAAGGGCCTGACCCCAGCATGTTGAGTATACATCTGCATGATGTCTCCAATATATCTGGCCA
>CAYVHW010000066.1:0-5258 GCA_964451435.1 uncultured Nitrososphaeria archaeon
ATGTCTTGGAGGAGTTTGGATTTAAGCCCCCTCTAAGAAACACCTATCAAAGCATAATCGCCAGAGCCGCTGAAACCTATCACGCCATCCTCAAGATAGGCAAGCTGATCGAGGAATATCGTGAGCCGAGTAGAGCCTATGAGGAGGCTGAGGTTAGGGCTGGAGAGGCCATGGCGATAGTCGAGGCTCCTAGGGGGATGCTCTACCATCGATATCGGATAGATGATGGTGGAAGGATTCTGTATGCGAATATAGTTCCGCCGACGGCTCAGAACTATGCAGCCATGGAGGAGGATATATTGAAGGTAGGTGATCTGATCTTGAAGAAGCCTAGAGAGGAGGCTCAGAGACTCGTCGAGACCACGATAAGAAACTATGATCCATGTATCTCATGCTCCGTCCACATGATACGGCTAAGGATAATCGAGGAATAGTTCTCGGAAACCGCCAATCTATATCTTATGGCGCTCAAAGTCAACTATAGTAGGCGTGGATGAAGGCATATAGAATCTACGTAGTCGGAGTAGTTCAGGGCGTTGGCTTCAGGCCATTCATCAGGAGGATTGCGGAGCTCACCAGGGTATATGGTTATGTGAAGAATCTGGGTGGAGGGGAGGTTGAGATACATGTCGAGTCGAATCATGAGAACTCCATCAACGAGTTCATTAAGATGTTGAGGGAGAGGAAGCCTCCACCCGCCAAGATCAGAAGCCTTAAGGTCGTCGAGGTTGAGCCGTTAAACCTCAAGGATTTCAGGATACTTAAGAGTGGTAGGGAGAGGCTATATGCCTCCGAGATCCCCCAAGATCTGGCCGTCTGCTCGGAGTGTATGAGGGAGGTGCTCGACCCTAAGAGTAGGTGGTATAGGTATCCATTCAATAGCTGTGCTTGGTGTGGGCCGAGATACTCTATGATGTATAGTCCGCCCTATGATCGGGAGAACACCTCTATGAGAGATTTCCCACTCTGCGATGAATGCAGGAAAGAGTATGAGGATCTGTGGAATGAGCGGAGATATCATGCTCAGGGAATAAGCTGTCCGAGATGCGGGCCAAGGCTGACCCTACTCGATGGAAAACTAAGGAAAGTCGCGGTGGACGACCCGTTGAAGACCGCTGCGGAGCTCATAGATTCTGGGAAGATAGTCGCGGTCAAGGGTATAGGCGGATTCCATATAGCGTGTTTGGCGAGCTCGGATGAGGCGGTCTTAGAGCTTAGGAGGAGGAAGAGGAGGCCTAGGAAGCCGTTCGCCCTCATGGCCCTAAACCTAGAGATCGCTAGGAGGCTTGTTAAGACCGAGGATGAGGAGGTTGAGAGGCTGATGACAGGCTACATCAAGCCCATAATGATCTTGCCGAGAAGGAATAATTCGCCGGTATCTAGGCTCGTCGCACCCGGATTGAAGACCCTTGGGGTGATGCTCCCCTACACTCCCCTCCACTACCTCCTATTGATGGAGACCAAGGATAAGTTCCTCATAATGACGAGTGGAAACGCGTTCGGAGACCCAATGATAAGCGATGACTCTCAAATCCATAGGCTTATGGGGATAGTGGATTACTTCCTAACCCATAATAGGAGGATCGTTAACAGGGTGGACGACTCGGTCATCAGGCCAACCTATGGAGGATTTATGGTGCTTCGATGCGGTAGGGGAATGGCCCCAAAACTCCTAAACCTACCATTCAAGCTCAGGGATAAGGTGGTCGCATATGGGGCGGAGCTCCAAACGGCTGGAGCCATAGGATTCGATGATAAGGTGGTGTTGGCGCCGTTCTCAGGAGACACGGATAACCCGCTAGTCCTCAGAGACCATGAATCCTCGATAAGATATCTGATGAGAAGCTATGGGCTTGATGGAGAAGATCTTAGGGTGGTCGCAGACCTCCATCCAAGATACTCGTCGAGGATAGCCGCCGAGAAACTCGCTGAGCAAAATGGGTTCAAGCTCCAACTCATCCAACACCACTTCTCGCATATGGCCTCCGTGATGGCTGAGAGAAACCATGACCCAGAGGAGCCCGCGGTCGGCGTAGTTATGGATGGAGTGGGCTACGGATTGGATGGAGCGATCTGGGGAGGCGAGATAATCGCTTGGGATGGAGGCGAGTTTAGGAGATTGGGGAGACTGGAGTATCATGTGATGCCGGGAGGAGATCTGGCGACCAAGTATCCCCTTAGAATGCTTGCCTCTATAATGTTGAAGATCATGGATGAGGATGAGGTCATCCAGTTCTTTAGGAAGAGGGGTTTCCTCGAAAAACTGAGACATGGGTTGATGGAGCTTGAGGCTTGTTTGAGGATCGTTAGGGAGGGGAGGGGTCCGAAGACCTCCAGCACTGGGAGATTCCTCGACAGCATCTCAGCCCTACTCGGAATATGCTTTGAGAGAACCTACGAGGGAGAGCCTGCGATAAGCTTGGAGGAGAATTCTACGGAGACCTCTAAAGTCTTTGACGTCGATGATTTCTTAGCCGAGAATGGAGGTGGCGTTGAGATATTGACAAGCGAGATCCTGAGAACTCTGCTTGATGAGCTGAACAACTCACCTAGAGGCGAACTCGCCTACATGGCCCAATACCTTTTGGGTAAGGCTCTTGGAGAGGCGGCCTCTAACCTCGCCAAGCAATTTGAGGTTAGAGAACTCTACGTGTCGGGTGGGGCGGCGGTGAATCACATAATTCTGAAAGGATTGGCGGATGGCTCGGGTCTGAGAATCTTGGTGAATCGGGAGATCCCGGCTAATGATGGTGGAATAGCGGTCGGCCAAGTCTATGCGGCTGGATTGATGGGAGATTTTGATTAAGATTTTTAGGTCGATTTCCTATCCATGAAGGCATGATCGCCGCCCTAAGGGGAAGAGATTTCCTCACCTTAAGGGACTTCTCTAGTGATGAGATATTGGAGATCCTAAAACTCGCCAAGAAGGTCAAGGGGTCTAGGAAGATGTTTAGGGGTGCGTTGGATGGGAAGGGTGTGGCCATGATTTTCGAGAAGCCCTCGACCAGGACTAGGATCTCCTTCGAGATGGCCGTCTCGGAGCTTGGGGGAACCCCGATCTACCTCAGGCCAATGGAGATGCAGCTTAAGAGGGGTGAGAGCTTGGCCGACACCGCCAGAGTTCTCTCAAGGTATGTGAGCTTGATAATGGCTAGAGTCTATGAGTATGAAACTTTGGTCGAGCTCGCTAGGTGGGCTGAGATACCCGTGGTCAACGGGCTCTCAAACCTAAACCACCCACTCCAAACCCTAGCAGATCTCCTAACGATCTGGGAGAGGTTTGGGAGGCTTAAGGGGATTAAGGTCGCGTGGGTCGGCGATGGAAACAATGTCTGCAACTCTCTCTTGGTGGGAGCGGCGAAGCTCGGATTGAACGTGGCTGTTGCAACACCAAGGGGATATGAGCCGAATAAGGAGTTCGTCGACGAGGCGTTAAGGGAATCTGAGAGGAGCGGTTCGAGAATAGAGTTCTATGAGGATCCGGTTGAGGCCGTGTCAGATGCTGATGTCGTCATGACGGACACGTTTGTGAGCATGGGGATGGAGGCGGAAGCCGAAGAGAGATTAAGGGTGTTCTTGCCGAGGTATCAGGTCACCGCCGACCTCATGAGACATGCGAAGCCTGATGCGGTCTTCATGCACCCACTTCCAGCTCATAGAGGGCGGGAGGTCTCGGCTGAGGTTATAGATGGGGAGAGGTCTGCGGTCTGGGATCAGGCCGAGAACAGGCTTCATACATCGAAGGCCTTACTCCTCATGCTATTGGGGAGCTGAGGCTAATCAAAGCCCTCTATTAGATGGCTTCCGTCACAAGTCTTAGCCGTATGTAGCTGTGGGAACCCCTCCCTACAGCACGCGAATGTGAGGCCGAGCCTCCTACATGTCTCGGCGACTTCCCTCATGAGCTTGAACCTAAACTCTCTTGGGAGATACCAGCTCCTCCCGATCCTCTCCCCCATCTTGAGTAATCTCTCAAGTTTGCTCATCTCCTCTGGAAACTCCTCAACCATCCTCCTCCAGCTATCATATCTGGGCTTGAAGGTCGATGCTACAACATGCCTGACACCCACGTTCGTGGCCTCCTTCAAGAGCTCCTCAACCCTATCATCGTTTAGGAATGGGATTATCGGATCCAATCTAATCCCAGTTGGGATGCCGTTTGCCGAGAGCGTTGAGAGGGCGTTAAGCCTAGTGGATGGTGTAGGAGCGCGTGGCTCAAGCCTTTTAGAGAGATCCTTGTCTATGGTTGTTATCGTCATGGTAACGGCGCATCTTAATCGCTTGAGTAGATCGATATCCCTCGACACCAGTGCCCCCTTCGTTATCACGAGAAGTCTAATCCTATGATTTGCAAACTCCTCTAAGCATCTTCTCGTGAGCTTGAGCCTCTCCTCTATGGGCGTATATGGATCTGAGCTATTCGACATAGAGATGAGAGAATTCGCCGGGATCTTGCTCAAATCCCTCCGAACCTTCCTCAAGAGATCCTTCTTAGGCCTACAGTTATAGAAGTCCTTGATATAGGATGATGCATAACAGTATAGGCATCCATGTTCGCATCCAGTGTATGGATCGAAGGAATATTTCGGCGGACATGTGCAGAGCTTACTCCTCCATGGATCGAAGGGTCTAATTACATAACCTTTGAAACTCATCTCCCAACCCTTATGGCCAAGAGACCATAGATAAGGTTTGAAGGGGGCGAGATGCATCTCATTTTACCATAGCCAGTTTTCGGGAATACCTTTAACTTAGCCATCCTGAGAGGTCTTGTAAGATGATAGTCATAGATTCGAGGGAGGTTAAGCAGGCCAAGGGGATACTCGAAGGCTTGAAGAGGCTTGGAGTCGAGGCCGAAGTCAGCTTTCTCGACGCCGGAGACTATCTCGTTGGAGATGTCTTGATCGAGAGGAAGACTCCAACTGGATTCGTGTCGGATGTGAGGTCGATGAGATTGTGGAGGGAGCTAGATAAGCTGAAGAGATGTGTGGATGTCAAGCCAATTCTGGTGATTGAGGGTAGTCTAAGCTTGATCGAGAAGATCACGAGGTGGTCTCCAAGCCAAGTATTGGGAACCTTGAACAGCGTCATCCTAGATTGGGGGATCCCGGCGATAATCCTACCGAGTAGGAGGTGGTTCATGATCTATCTCCAGCAACTCGATAAGAGGGCTGAGAAGATTGGGAGGGAGAGGCCTCATCCTCTGAGGATGAAGGAGAAGGTGGAGAAGATCTCGGATAGGATAAGGTTCGTGGTCG
>CAYVHW010000067.1:0-5249 GCA_964451435.1 uncultured Nitrososphaeria archaeon
GGTCTCGGAGGGCTAGAATGGGATGAATTCGAGTATGGTTATTTGGATCATGAACGCCATGATTAGGATGAGGCTTATCGATTCAAGTATCTTTGACACCAATTCATCTCTAACCCGCCTTAAAATCATCATCCCAAATCCCCCTAATGCGTGAAGGGCCACGAGCACGCCGATGAAATACTTTAGGTGAGTTGTTGTATGGATTAATATGCTTCTAGCTCTATCCATGAATCCGAGGGTCAATATACTCGCCTTGACCGTGACCAATCCATAGCCCGAGAGAAACATTAGGTAGAGCCCTATGGCGATTGGAATAGAGGTGTATTCGACGAGCATTAGATAGATCCTCAACCTAGTCTTTCTCTCCATGTTTGATAGATGCTAATAGGGGTATTTGTCGGTTGAGGCGACGAACAATAATCATCGAACAGTATCTGGGTCCTCATCGGCAGAAGACGCCAGCTCCAGCCGGTCTAAGTTTTCCCGCCTTAATCTCCTCCATCACTTGGTTGAGGAAATCCGAGCTCGTTGTGTAGATCTTCACGCCTCTCCCTCGAAGCATTTGAATCGCCCTAGGCCCTATCCCTTTAACGATCACGGCATCTGCTCCAGCCTTCTCGACGAGGTCTCCAGCCCCACATACCTCTCCATGAGTTATCGATGAGATTGATCTTATCTCCACCTCGATCTTATCGGCTGATTCATCGTGGGTTATTATCGCGTAGTATGGGGATCTGCCGAAGTGGAATGAGATCCTAGAGGTGGTTCCCAGATTCTCTTGAAGCGGTATCAGATACCTCAACCGCCCATCACCTAGATCCCCTTTCTAGACTTGCTGGATATAAATTTATGCGATGGCACAAAATATCTAATCGGGGAATTCGCTCGCAAGGTTTATGGGTTAAGTATGGCAATAATTCTCTGTGGTAGGCCATGGAGGCTAGGAATGAGATTAGCACGGGCTTGGTTATAGCTGGAGCTTATGCGGATAAGCTTAGGAGGACTCTCTTCGCCCAGCTCTCATCCAAGATTAAGTCGAAGGAGATCTCGACGACCGCGGTGGCCAAGGCTTCAAGAGACCTAAACATGCTTCTCTATAACATCTTGGTCGAGAAGCTCGCGGTCAAGAAGGGGGATGTCGTGAGGATCAGGATAGGATACACCTTGGAGGATGGGGAGATTAAGTGGGATTATGATAGTCTCAATATTGAGGTCTATAGGAGGGTTGGCGAGGAGGAGGTGGAGAAGATCCTTAAGGAGACTTTGATGAAGGCGAAGGAGGTAATCGAGAGAAAGCTCAGGGTCGAGGAGGTTGGAAGGACGCCGATAGGGGATCTAGTCTATTCGGTTAAGCTCGGAGACGCTGAAGTTGGGTTATTGGAGATCACTCCACTCGACGATGAGATCCTAGTTAGGGGAGCATTAACATCCCCAGAGCCCGTGATAATAGAGAAGGCCAAGCTTAAGCTTGAGGGGAGAGAGCCCATCGAGGTCATCGAGGATAAGCTTAGAGAGGTATCGGAGCTTGGGAGGAGGGTGGGGCGAGAAGAGGCTGAGGAAGCCTTGAAGAAGCTCTCCGAACTCGTTTAGCCGAGGAGAACTTTAGAGAGATGGATTAGGCAGAGTGGTCTTAGGGCTCGGAATATGCGGTAATAAAACATATAAACTATAAACCCCTCTATAATCTATAGAGTGAAGAGGCGTGGACGCCTTCTCCCAGCTCGACTTCGTGCTCAGAATCCTCTTGGCCTTCGCACTTAGCGGAATCCTTGGATTCGAGCGTGAGAGGGTCGATAAGCCAGCGGGTCTCAGAACCCATATCCTAGTAGGGGTTGGATCATGCCTCTTCACGGTAATCTCTTTCACAGCCTTCCCCGGAGGCGATCCAGCTAGGGTTGCGGCTTACGTGGTGGCTGGAATAGGCTTCATCGGAGCTGGAACGATCCTCCAAACTAGGGAGAGGGTCTTGGGGATCACAACCGCTGCATCGCTCTGGATCGCGGCGGCGATCGGTATGGCCGCTGGAGTAGGCTACTATGTTTTGGCCGTCATCGTCACGGCGCTCTCCTATCTAACGCTGAGGCTTAGACCATTAGAGAAGAAGATAAAGATCTCTAGGAGGACCTCATGAAAAGAAGCCGCTCATCTCACCTTTATTATCCGAATATAATCTCCTTCAAGAATGAGCTTGGATCTAGGCGGCAGACCTCTAGGCCGATGATGCCTCCCAACTATGAGATAGAGGTTTTGGGACGGAGGATGCGGAGGCCTCCTAACTATTTCGTATGTCTCCTCATGTAGAGCCTCGACCCAATGTCTCAGCCTAGTGTCAGGAACCACTATCGTCGACCCAGGCGGCACGTAATCGACTATCCTCTGAAGCTCTAGGTAATCATTCATGGTTATGCTGGGTCTGAGCGCGGAGATCGTTGGAAGCGTTACCATGAACATCAACCCGATGATCGCCGTCAACATCGCAGGCCTACTTGACTCCTCAACTCCGTTCATCATCGAGGCGATTGTCAGGGGGACTAGGATCGATCCCATTAGATTGAATCTGAAGAGCCATGAGCGTCCTATGATGGGGAGGTTTAGGAGGATTAATGAGATTCCCGACGCGATCGGGATCAGAGACTCAGGCTTGGATCTGTGGGTTAGGCCATATATGATCCCAGCAAGCCCGATGACCATGCTCCCGATGAAATCTATCCTCCTGAAAGTTAAGCCACCTCCATCTCCAAATGGCTGATTCAGAAAGCTTAGAAGCTTGAATGAATCATATCCGGTTACCTGCGGGAAGATTGATAGAGATATTGCGAGGATGATCATCGAAGTTATCGCCGCTGATGCGGAGGCATATTTGATGAGACCATCGCCTCTCCCGATCAGGGACGAGATGAAAACAATTAATGACAGCAACGCCAATACTCCGAAGGTCAAGACATGCGAGAGGGCTGAGGCCAAGGCGATTATGGATGAGTAGACCGCCGCCCTCCTCAGATCCTTAACGTTTAGGAGAATGTAGATGAATATTGCTGGGAAGATTAGGCTCACATAGTTCTTTATGAAGTCCTCGGCGAGCCTGAGGGTGAATGGGGATAGGGTGAAGGTGAGGGATGCGGTCAAGCCGCTTAGATCGCAGAACCTCCTAAAGGCCATGAATAGGATCAAGGAGGTTAAGCCTCCGTAAAAAGCGACCGCAACCTTCAACCCAACATTCTTATCCGAGAAGAGGAGGTAGAATGGAGCCAGCATATAGTATGTTAGAGGCGGATCTGGATACTTCAACGATCCATCGCCCAATAGATGCCTCATCTGGATCAGATAATATGGTCCATCGATCCCATACATTATCGGATACCTCAAGAGGACGATCAGTATCGTGATGAACGATATTAGAAAAGCAGCAGACATCAAACACAACGATCTTAAAGAATATCTGATCACCATACCACCTACCCTATCCAATGGACATCAGAAGGGTAAAAAGGATGCGTCAAGGTTGCTACTGTTTTTTGAGTAGCTTGGTTAAAGCTTGTCCTTTTTAGCCCATATAGGTTTTCACTGTGGCCAAAAGTGAATGCTTTGTCTAAGGGTATTCACTTCGGAAATCAAGAGACATGCATACGTAAGAAGCTCGACATCGAGTGTTTGTCCATTATATAAATACCCCTTACTCCCCTGTGCATAGGGTTTATAAATTCCCCTTTATATACGAAATTATAGGAAATCAAAATGAAGAGTCTGGATCAAACTTGTCTTAACTATGCGATCTCCGCCTTGAGAGGAGCGATAAACATGTATCACCATTATAGGGAGAAAGGCTACTCAGAGGACAAAAGCATTGACATAGCTGTCAAATACATGTGGGGCGTGATTACCTCTTCTGGCGTATTAACTAATCCGAGACTACGTGAAAAATTCCTTTTCAACCTTGCTGTCATAGAGAGTCTATTGCCTAAGTTACAGGGACTTATTTCCTTAGCGTCTTCGATGCGAGGGCCAGAAGAGTTCAAGGAGGGAAAGCCATATGACGAAAGAAAGGAGTGAAATAAGTCATATCGTTCAAAAAGCAGAAGAATATCTTAAGAAATTTGACAATAGAGAGCTTGTGACGACTCCTGAAGCTGGAAAAAAGAAATTCTCATTTAACGGAGTTATTATAAAATCTACCGGTGTCTTCGCCGACTTATTGAGTAGAATAATCACAATGTATAGAGCGGTGAGGGAAGAAAATCCGCTTAAAGCGATGTTTTCTTACGACTTAGTCTTAATATTTGATTTGGGGATAGCGCATCGCTTGATAGTCCCAGGCGATATGGTTTTTAGAAAACTTCGAGAATACGAGGAAAAAATTGAACAGCTGTCGGAGCAAATAGAGAAACTTCGAGTAGAAAATATGCTATTAAAAGAAGAAATCCAGAAACTCATGTTCAGACGTGATAACTTCATAGAACCATAAACTATAGAGCGATAAACAACAGCTTTGAACAAAGGGATGCTTAGAAGCTTTCATGATAGGTGAATGCGATATTCTAGATCTTGCTCTCTAATCGTAAATCGAAATATCACCTCTTTAGGATGTTCTGTATCGATTACTTCTTTAAATATGATAATCAGTGGAATCTTTTGACCCGGCTCCTGATCTGGGAAGAAAAGAGAATTTAATGAAACATACTCATCGTTTATTTTTGTGTAAAAGCATCCTTCATAGATTTTGCCCGAGCTAGTTTTAAGGTAAACTAATGGGATTAAATCCCCAAAGTAAAGAGTTCTTGATCCTATGTTTGTTAGGCTACCTTCTATGACCACATATTTGTATCCGTAGGGTGCTTCATAAAATGTTACATTTTCTTTGCTTCCATAGGTCTCCCGAACCGTCGCGAGTGCAATTCTAAAAACTTCAACTTCAAATGCTTTGAAATACCCTGGTGGTGGGGGAACCTCTTTAATACTCTTGATCGGCGTACTTGGATTGATATAACTTAAATAGCTTGATGTTTGAGTTATGCTAGCCGAGGACTTTGATGTAATACTCGTGAACAATGGATGTAAAGTGCCCAATGCATAACCGAAGTATAATCCCAAAAGAAATACTGCTATTAGGACCGCTATCAACTTGCCTCTACCTATACCTATATTACCAGAAGGCCTCCTCTTATGTTCATTAGAATAAGATCCCATAGATCTGAATTTGTATCCGCAGTCCATGCATTCCCATACGCCTTGATATCCAACTACGTTACCGC
>CAYVHW010000068.1:0-5248 GCA_964451435.1 uncultured Nitrososphaeria archaeon
GGGTTAGGGTCGTGGAGGGAGAGGCGAGGCTAAGATCTGAGAATAGGGTTCTGGTTAAGCTTAGGGATGGATCGGAGAGGGAGTTCATCGGAGAGAGTATCGTGGTAGCCACGGGCTCCGAGCACGTCAACCTACCAATGATACCCTTCGATGGGAGGAGGGTGTTTAGCTCAAGCGATGCCCTAAATCTTCCAAGGGTTCCTAAGAGGATGCTGATCGTCGGTGGAGGGGTGGCTGGGCTTGAGATAGGAACCTTCTATGCGAAGCTTGGGACGAAGCTCACCATAGTCGAGCTCATGCCTCAAATCCTCCCAGGGCTTGAGAAGGATTTGGTCGAGCATGTTGAGAAGACCTTGAAGTCGCTCGGCGCGGAGATCCATGTAAACTCTAAGGTCGTCTCGTCAAAGATCTCAGATGACGTGGTTAAGGCTGAGGTGGAGGGGAAAGATGGGAGCTTCGAGGTTGAGGCGGATTGTGCGGTTGTGTCGGTCGGTAAAAGAGCTTCAACCAAGGGGCTTGGAGTAGAGGAGGCTGGAGTGAAGGTAGATAAGAGAGGATTCATAGTCGTGGATGATCATCTTAGATCGAGCGTCGAGAACATCTACGCAGTTGGAGATGTTACGGGTCCACCTTTCCTAGCCCATCGAGCATCTTATCACGGCTTGATCGCCGCAGAGAACATCACTGGAGGAGATCTTAGGGTGGATGAGTCCTGTATACCTGCCGCGATCTTCACGGATCCCGAGATAGCTTTTGTTGGATTGACTAGGGAGGAGGCTGAGAAGAGGGGATTTAAGCCGAAGGTTGGAAAGTTTCCCTTCTCAGCTCTTGGGAGAGCCTTAGCTGAGAGGCATGGAGAGGGATTTGCGAGGATAGTCGTCGACAAGGATAGTGGGAAGATCTTGGGTGCTCAGATGGTTGGAGCCCATGTCTCCGAGCTTATAGCAGAGATCGCCTTAGCCATGAGAAACAATTTGACGATTGAACAGCTTGCTAGAGCTGTTAGGCCGCACCCAACCTATAGCGAGATAATAACCGAGGCGGCTGAAGCCGCTATCTGGAAACCCATACACATCTTGATGAGGTAAGGTATGGCCGGGAAGCTATTGGTGGTCGATCTAGGCTTAATCGGCTACCGAGAGGCTCACGACCTACAGCTAAAGCTAGTCGAGCTTCGATCGAAGGGGAGGGTTCCAGACACCCTACTACTCTTAGAGCATGATCACGTCATAACCTTGGGGAGGAGGCTTAGGTCGATGGATCTAAGGCTTCCGAATATACCGGTCTACAAGGTTGAGAGGGGTGGGGAAGCGACCTACCATGGCCCAGGCCAGCTCGTCGGATACACGATAATAGACTTGGAGGAGCTTGGGATTGGCGTCTGGGACTATGTTTGGAGGATCGAGGAAGTTCTCATAAGGACGATCAAGGAGTTCGGGTTGAATGGATATAGGGTTAAGAAGTATCCGGGGGTCTGGGTGAATGGGAGGAAGATAGCCTCGATAGGCTTAGCCTTAAGCCATTGGATAACCTATCATGGATTCGCCCTAAACGTGAACCCAGATCTAAGATACTTTAATCTGATTAAACCATGTGGTTTGAGCCCTGAGATGATGACATCGATTCAGAGAGAGCTTGGAAGAAAGGTAGACCTAGAGAAGGTTAAGCAACTGGTCGCCGAGAACTTCAAGGAGGTGCTCGAATATCATGAATCAACGGAGTTAAGAGGGCATGCAATCAAAAACGTATTAAGGATCTGAGCATCCTCTTCTCGATGGACAGATCTCGGCCAACGGGCATTGAGAGCACCTTGGGTTTCTAGCCCTACAGATGTTTCTCCCAAACTCTATCAATGCTAGATGGGCCTTCATCCTCATATGAGGTGGTGTTACGGCTTCAAGCTTCAGCCTCAAACTCTCATAATCATCCCTCTCATCGGCCACCCCCAACCTCCTCATTATCCTGAAGATGTGGGTGTCTATTGGTAGGACTGGCTCATCTCTTGCGGCCATCAAGAATACGTCGGCGGTCTTAGGCCCAACCCCCTCCATGGACGATAGGATCTTCCTAGCCTCGGGATAGGGCTTCTTGAGGATTGAGCTTAATCCTCCCTCTAATTTTAGGAGCTGTCTAGCTATCTTCCTAATCCTCGCGGCCTTCATCCTCCAGATCCCAGCGGGTCTTATCGCATCCTCTATCTCCTTTAACTTAGCATTCGCCACGTCCTCAACGTCCCTAAATCTTCGATTAAATCTCTCCATGGCCTTCCTCACGTTCTCCCTACTCGTCCTCTGAGATAGGATGACCGCGACTAGGAGCTCGAACGGCCTCCTACGCCTAAACCTCTCCAAGTCTATCTCATACATGTCTGAGACCGTCTTTATGATCCTCCAAACCCTATCCTCCATCCCGCCATGAATCAAGGCCATCAACATATTTTAACCTGTTAAGCAAGTTTTCAGATGTGATGAGAGCGGCCGTAGCTGATTAGATGATGATGGCAGGGCTTAACTGAATACTCGTGGAATGAATGTTTAATCAAAGAGATTTCACCAGCAGTTTGTCAGCCGGTTGATCCATCTTCACCGCTCCGCCGATGCAGACCTCATCATCCAATACGTCATCTCACCATGATAGATATAATTCTTTTGATCAACCTTTTAAGATTGGACGCCGACCCATTTGGCGGGTTTGAAGAGGAGAAAGGTCGTCGTCGATACGGATAAGTGCGTCGGATGCGATTTCTGCAAGACCGTCAACGTCTGTAGAAGCCCCGATCAATGCATAGGCTGTCTATCATGTTTCTACGCCTGCCCCTATGAGGCGAGGAGGATAGTCGAGGTGGAGGTTGAGGAGAAGCTCATCAAAATTAAGGTTGACGGCGTCGAATACCGCGTTCCGGCGGGGATATCTGTTAAGGAGGCCCTCCAGCGAATTGGGGTCGAGTTCAAGCCCCCTGGATCTAAGGGCTTAACCGCTCCATGTAATCTCGGCGGATGCTGGGCTTGCGCGGTCTTGATCGATGGAGAGCTTGAGAGAACCTGCATAAATCCTGTGAAGGATGGGATGGAGATCTCACTAGACATAGATGAGGTCGAGCCCCTGAGGATAGTTCATGGCCCAGAGCCCCATAGGGTTGGTGGGAAGGCGACGCCATGGTATGAGGTGGGAAGATACACCTATGTTGAGTCGGCGATCTGGGTCGCGGGATGCAACCTCAGATGCCCTCAATGCCAAAACTATCACGTAACCTACGATAACTCCAGTAAGCCGATGACCCCGAGGGAGGCGGCTGAGAAATTAACCGAGTGTAGGATTATCTACAATACTCCTGGATTGGCTATAAGCGGGGGCGAGCCTACCCTGAATCGGAGGTGGCTCATAGAACTCTTCAAGAACCTTAAAGAGCTGAATCCGAAGGCCAGACTCCACCTCGACAGCAATGGAACCATACTAACCCAAGACTATGTCGATGAGCTTGTGGATGCTGGATGCAATAATATCGGAGTCGAGCCGAAGGCTGGGAGGCTGGAGACCTACATGAAGATAACGGGGATAGATGATAGGTCGCTGGCGGAGAGATACTTCACAAACTCTTGGAAGATCTTAGAGTATCTCGTTGAGAGATATTCAGATGAGGTGTATATTGGGACTGGATTCGCATATAACTCTGAGTGGATGAGCTTCGATGAGGTGGCGGAGATAGGGGATAGGGTTGCGGCGATAGATCCGAGGCTTCAGGTAACCGTCCTAGACTATTTCCCAACATTTAGGAGGAGATACATAAGGAGGCCGAGCGTGGATGAGATGCTTAAGGTTAAGAGGATCTTGGAGGAGCGTGGATTAAGGACGGTCATAGTCCAGACGAGGATTGGACATATAGGCCCGGGCGATAGACGCGCCTAAACCCTCTTAACGAGAATTCTCCTCTTGATAGACCACTTTAGGAAGGATGTGAACTCTCTAATCCTCCTCCAGCTCCCAGACACCTTAAGCTTCAAGTGATCATCCAAAACGCTGTCTACGACCTTGACATTGTAGTGGTTTGCGAGCTTTGAGACATCCCTTAGCTCGAAGCTTGGAAGCTCTTTAGGATCTCCACACGGCCCCAACCTACACGCATTACATGAGAGTCCATGAGCCTCGATGTTCGCCGCGCACGCGGATGGATATACCCTCATATCGAGTCTATCGGCGAGCCTATGGATGGTCTTCTTAAGATCATTCATTTTCAAGGTCACCTGCCTCTTAGGTTTCAATTCTCTCGGAACTCTCCTCAGAATCTCATCGATTCCCTGATAGCCTACATGCCTCAACCTCTCAACTATTCCCTTGGTTACTCTCATAGATCCGATTATCACACCTCTCGCCCCGGCGTCTAGGGCTCTGGACAGGATCTCCTCGGCCTCAAGATCCGTAAGCCTTGGGAGAATCGGCCTCATGAACAAGACCGTGTGAACGCCCATCTTAGATAATCTTCTCATGGACTCGAATCTCTCATCTGGGCTTGGAGCGCCTGGCTCAAGCATTCTATGAGCCTTCAGGGTGACGATTGTGATCAACGCGCTTACCCCGCCCCTGATCGAGGAGATCCTTGAGCATAGATCTTCCCCTAGATGAGCCTTCGTCGAGAATTGTATCGGATTTCCCAGATAGTTTGAGATCGCCTCCATATACTCGACCGTTCTATCTGTGGTCTCATCCATGAATGGCTCCGTTATCGAGCCGAAGGCCATCGGGGTGCCGTTCAAGCCTAGGGCGATCGATGGATTTGAGGCCACGGCGTAGGCGAGCTGGAGACCCGTTAGATGATATGGCCTCGGCTTATATGTGAATCCCATGTCATAGATATAGCAATAGACGCATCCAAACCTACACCCGAGACCCGTGTGAATCGTCAAGCCGCATGGCCTTGGAATTCTATGGGTGTGTCCATCCCTCTCAACGATCCCAGCGTCGGCTCCAAGTATCTCCCTAAGCTTCAACTTTACCTCGAGCTTCCTCTCGAACTCCTCGATTAAGTTCACCATCCCAAGAAATTATGATAAAATCGGTCTAAGAGTTTTATCTCGAATCTCATCAACATCTCTCTCAAAAAAGATCTTGCCATCTCATGTAATCGATTAGAAGATACTTATAGTTGGGTGAATAGCTCCGTGTCGATATGAGGGCTGTGGTCGTCTATATGTCGATCCATAAGGGGAATACGAGGAAGATAGGTGAGGTTATAGCGGAGAGGCTTGGAGCG
>CAYVHW010000069.1:0-5237 GCA_964451435.1 uncultured Nitrososphaeria archaeon
CTTAAAGCTTGGATCTCTTGATAATGGGTTGGAGGCTTGGGAATGGGGGAGCTCATCAGGACCTTCATAGCCGTGGACTTCGATAATCCTGAGATAGTCTCGAGGGCTCAAGAGGTTCAGAGGAGGCTCATGGAGGCTGGGGCCGTGATGAAGCCGGTTGAGCCCCAAAATCTCCACACAACTCTCTGGTTTTTCGGAGAACTCGATAAGAGCAGGCTCCAATTAGTCCTAGATAACGCGAAGAAGATCGCATTCAAGGCGTTTAAGGTTGGTGTTAAGGGGGTTGGATACTTTCCAGGAGGTAGGAGGGTCAACGTGATCTGGCTTGGAATAGATGATCCGGCTGGAGGATTGAGCTCTATAGTCGAGCAACTGAAGGATAGGTTGACGAGACTCGGATTCAAGTATGATGAGCGGGGATTCACTCCACATCTAACCATAGGTAGGGTTAAGAGGGTGAAGGATAGGGTGAGGCTCCTAAGGGAATTGGATCTATTGAAGGATACGGTTTTTGGGGAGCAGGTCGTCGACAAGTTTAAGGTTAAGAAGAGCACCCTAACCCAGAGAGGCCCGATCTATAGCGATCTACTGGTCGTGGAGGCAAGGAGTGGGGATTGAGGCTCGAGGAAGTCTTAGCCGAGGCGTTGAGGATCGTTAAGCCCACGGAGGAGGATGAGACTCTACTCAAGAATGTGGTTGATAGGGTGAAGAATATACTGGAGGAAGAAGCTTCAAGGGTTAAGGGAGTTCTCGGAATAAGCCTTGAGGGATCGGCTGCGAAGAACACTTGGATAAGGGGGAAGGAGGAGGCGGACATATTCATCCACTTCGATAAAGACGTTCCAAGAGATGAGATGGAGAGGAAGGTGATAGAGATGGGGTTTAGGGCGATTGAGAGAATGGGAGGCAAGCCTAGGCTGATGTACGCCGACCACCCCTATGTCGAGGGAGTTATAGATAGGGTTACAGTCGACGTGGTCGCATGCTACGATGTCGAGCCCCCGAATTGGCTGAGCGCAACCGATAGAACTCCATATCATACGAGATATGTCGTCGAGAGGCTTAAGCCCGGACAGGAAGATCAGGTGAGATTGCTTAAGGGGTTCATGACCGGATGCGGGGTTTACGGGGCTGAGATAAAGGTTAAGGGTTTCAGCGGATACCTAACCGAGCTCCTAATCCTATATTATGGAGACTTCGTGAATGTGGTCAGGAATGCGGCGAATTGGAGGCCTCCGATAGTGATCGACCTCGAAAGACATTATAGATCCGTCGAAGAGGTGCTGGAGATGTTCAGGAATCAGCCTCTCATAGTGATCGACCCAGTCGACATGGGTAGGAATGTCGCCTCAGCGGTCTCCCTCACAAAGCTCTCCGAATTCATCCTCGCCTCAAAGCTATTCATCTCAAATCCATCGCTAAACTTCTTCAAACCTAGAGTCGAGAAGCCCTTCATCCAGGATCTGAGAAAACTGTCGGCTGGAAGAAACATCCTATACCTGCTCTTCAAGCTTGAGGCGGAGAAGCCACCGGACGTACTCTGGGGGGAGCTTAGGAAGAGCGAGGAGGGGATTAGGAGGGCATTTGAGAGGCTGGGATTCAAGGTTTATAGGAGCGATTCTTGGACTGATGAAGCCGAACTCTGCATCTTGATCTTCGAACTCGACACCCTCAAGCTCCCAAACTTCACCATTCATAGGGGCCCGCCGATCTATCTAGAAACCGCCAAGGACTTTATCGAGAAGTGGTCTGGGAGAGCCGTCGGGCCATGGGTTCGAGGTGATAGGCTCTATGTCTTGAGGAGGAGGGATGAGACCGATGCCGTGAAGCTTTTCAGACGAGAACTCGACCTCAATAGGGTGGCGATCGCGAAGGGGCTTGCATCCTCGATAAAGGGTGCGGAGATAGATCATAGAATTGATCGCTTAATCGAGCATCTTACAGACAATCCACCAGCGTTGAGATTCATAAGCTCATTTCTAAAGGCGAGGCCGCCATTCATCTAGGATTGGAGTGAGGTTCATGCGGCTCTTGACGTTGAGAGAGCTTAAACACAACCCAGACCTCTTGCTCGAACTATCCTATCCATCCAGAGACTTAGGATACGCGTCGATGATCCTCGAGGAGCTTGAGGGGTGTGGGGTCGATGGGATCTATGTTGAGGTTGAGGGTGGCGACGAGTTACTTAAGCTGGGCAAGGGCTATCGAGGGATAGTGTTTAGGGGGAGGATGGGAGGCGAGGACGTGGCATTAAAGGTCTTGAGGACAGACTCAACCCTAAGAGATCTGATCGAGGAGGCTGAGAACACCAAGCTCGCCAACAGCGTTGGGATAGGCGCGAAGCTTAGGGCGTCAGGCAAGCACGTCATCGCCCTCGAATACATAGATGGGGTGGATCTAGATACTTGGCTAAAGGGGCTCGATGTCGGTGAGGTTCGATCCTTGAAGATGGTCTTGGCCTCATGCTTTAGACAAGCGAGAGCCCTCGATAAGATAGGGCTCGATCACGGAGAGCTCGGCGACGCGAGGAGGCATATAATCTTGAGGAGGAATCTATCTCCGGTCATAATAGACTTTGGCAAGGCGAGTAGGAGGCGAAGGCCATCGAACGTCACATCCTTCTTCAGCTATGTGACCTTCGGCCGACACTCAAGCAGGATTCTCAAGATGCTTGGATTATCTAAGCCTCCGATAGATTCTTCAAGGATGTACAAGCTTAGGATGGATGAGGAGAGCTTCAACAAGCTCTTAAGCTCGCTGAACCTAATCTAGCCGAGTTGAACGCCGCGAAGGAGGAGAAGGATAAGATTAGACGTGAGGTTTGGAGAAAGCTTGAGGAGCTGGGCTTAGCCAAGTTTCCGAGACCCGTCTACGGCAGGATCCCGAACTTCATCGGAGCGGAGAAGGCGGCCTCAAGACTCCTAAACCTGAAAGAGTATATCGATTCGAGAGTCGTCAAGGTGAGCCCAGACTCTCCCCAAAGATACGTTAGATATAGGTGTCTGTTGGATGGGAAGATCCTGATAATGCCGACCCCAAGGCTTAGGAGAGGCTTCCTGGTACTCGACCCCTCAAGGATTCCGAGGAGGATGTTTGAAAGAGCCTCAACGATTCGGGGAGCATTCAGATATGGAAGGATAATAGATCCTGAAGACATTCCGAGGGTGGATTTGATAGTCACCGGATCTGTGGCGGTTTCAAGGGATGGGGCTAGGATTGGGAAGGGGGGAGGATATGGGGAACTCGAATACGCGATCCTGAGAGAGCTTGAGAAGGTTGATGAAAATACGCCTATAATGACGAACGTCCACGACATCCAAGTCTATGAGAGGCTCCCATCAGAACCATACGATCTAACCGTTGACTACATCGCAACCCCGAGAGATCTGATAAAGATTGAACGGAGAAGAGCTAGACCAAGAGGAATTTTATGGGATCTACTCGATGAGGAGAAGCTCAATGAGATACCCTTATTGAGAAGGTTGAGGAAGGCTGGCTTCCGATAGACTCCATAAGCAATATCCATTATAACTAGCTGAGCCGATCATATGCTAGAGATGTGGAGTAGGATAGCTGACAAGCTTAAGGATTATCCCGCAAGAATCAAAGTAGTTAGGTTGATGATAGAATACGGGCTGGGCATAAGCGAGGATGGCAAGGTCGTCGTGGGCCCAGTCGAGATAGCGGACTCATCCCTCGCGAGGGCGGCTGGAGTGGACAGAAGAGTTGTGAGACAGACCATACAACAACTCTTAGGAGACCCAACCCTGAGGAGGATCTTCACAGGGCTGAAGCCGGCTGGCGCATTCCTAGCCCCCATAGCGAAGGAGCTGGGATACTCGGTGGTCGAGATAAGAGCCGATCCAAGCGCGGTTGGGATCTTGGCGAACGCGGCTAAGATAATAGCCGATGAGGGGATAAGTATAAGGCAGGCCGTGGCGGAGGATCCGGAACTATTCCCCGAACCCAAGCTCATCCTAGTGCTTGAACAACCATTATCCGGAGAAGGCTTGAGTAAGTTGCTGAAGATCCCAAACGTTAAGAGCGTGACGGCGTATTAGCGTAACTCGACAACCTAAATCTACCCGCTCAGATCGGAGTAAAACTTAACACGGATAAAACTCATGGAGATCGAAGGGTTCATGGATTTGAGGCTCATAATAGATGAGGAGGTTAAGGATCGGTTTCCAGACCTAAACGTCCTGTTAACGGAGGTCGACTCGGTCAAGGTCTCAGAATACTCTCAAGAGCTCGAGGAATTCAAGCTGGAGATCTACGACAAGCTTAGGAAGAGGTATAGGCTTGAATCTCTGAAGGACGACCCGCTCGTGAAGACCTATAGGAGCTTCTTCTGGAGGATTGGGATAGATCCGACGAAGATCAGGCCGGCCGCAGAAGCTCTACTCAGGAGGATATTAAGCGGTAGGGGGATTCCCAGAATAAACACCCTTGTAGACTCATATAATCTCGCATCTGCGGAGTCGGGAATAGCCTTGGCCGCCTTCGACTCGGAGAAGATAGATGGGGATATGGTCATGAGATTCGCTAGAGAGGGCGAGGAATTCCATGGAATAGGCATGAAAAAGCCGAAGATCTTAAGAGGTGGAGAGATAGTTGTAGCGGACTCAAGTAGGCTTGTAGCCATCTACCCATATCGAGACGCCGAGTATAGCAAGGTCACGCTGAGGACAAAGAAGGTGTGCTTAATGGTCTGCGGAGTCCCTGGAATAGGGGTTGAGGTCCTCAAGAATGCGGGGAAGCTCGCCGCAGACTACATACTGAGATTTTGCGGAGGAAAGTTGCTTAACGAGCTTTAAGCGGAAAAATCTTAAGTAGGATAACGACCCAATTATCAAATGACCGGCTATGTTAGGCGGATATATGGGTAAGATACTCCGAGTTAATCTAACCACTGGAACGATCTCAACCGAGCCGATAAATGAGGAGATAGCTAGGAAATATATCGGTGGAAAAGGTTACGCCGTGAAGATCCTCTATGATATAGCCAAGAGCTATGAGGAGAAGGGGATGGACTTAAGAGACCTCAACCCGCTCGGCCCAGAGAACGTCTTAATCCTCGCCACAGGCCCTGCAACAGGGTTCCCAGAAGTCCCATCATCTGGAAGATACCACATCATGGCCTTGAAGGCGCCTTTAACGGGATCGATCGGTAGCGGGAACGCTGGCGGAGAGTGGGGGCCATTCCTGAAGTTCGCTGGATATGATATGGTCGTCGT
>CAYVHW010000070.1:0-5215 GCA_964451435.1 uncultured Nitrososphaeria archaeon
ACAACCCTACTCGACCGAATGAGAGGAACTTTGGTAGCCGCTAGAGAAGCCGGTGGAATGACCCAGCATATAGGCGCGAGCCTCTTCCCGCTCGACGCGGTCATCGAGACCTGTAGATCTCTCCTAGGTGAGATCAAGGTTAAGAGACTTGAGATACCTGGGCTCCTCTTCATAGACACTCCAGGCCACGCGGCCTTCGCTAATCTTAGGAGGAGGGGTGGGTCTCTCGCAGACCTCGCAATCCTCGTGATAGATGTGATGAAGGGGGTTCAGGAGCAGACTAGGGAGAGCATCCAACTATTGAAGGCTAGGAAGACTCCATTCATAGTCGCCGCGAATAAGATAGACCTAATCCCGGGTTGGAAGCCCCACGAGCTCGCCCCATTCCCCAAGACCTTCGAGGCTCAGTCTAGGCCAGTCCAAGAGGATCTAGAGAATAGGATCTATAGCTTGATTGGAGACCTATCATTCTACGGCTTCAGGGCAGACCTCTACTCTAGGATAAAGGACTTCACGAGAACCTTAGCGATAGTTCCGGTAAGCGGAAAAACCGGTGAAGGGATTCCAGACCTCCTCCTAGTCCTCCTAGGATTGGCTCAAGCATTCATGAAGGAGCAGCTAACCCTCCATGAGGGGCCTGCCGAGGGAGCGGTCTTAGAGGTTCTCGAAGAGGAGGGGATAGGGACTACGATAAACGCGATAATCAGCGATGGAGTGCTCAGGGTTGGGGATAGGATAGCCTTGATGGGATTCGATGGGCCATTCACCACAAAAGTTAGGGCGCTGCTGATGCCCAAGCCGCTTGATGAGATGAGAGATCCGAGGGACAAGTTTAAGCGGGTGGACTCGGTCGAGGCGGCGGTCGGGGTCAAGATAGTCGCGGAGGGCTTGAGTAAGGCCATAGCCGGATCCCCTATTTACGCGATCCCATCGCCGAAACAGGAGCAAGAGATCCTTGAAAGGGTTAAGAGCGATGTTGGGGAGATCCTGCTCAGCACGGATAAGGTCGGAGTCGTCCTCAAGGCGGACACGCTTGGAACACTTGAGGCCGCGATCCTATTCTTGAGGGAGCGTGGAATACCCGTTAGGAGGGCTGGGATAGGCGATGTGACTAAGAGGGATGTGGTCGAGGCCGAGATAGTTAGGTCGAAGGACGAGTTCAAGGGGGTGATCCTAGCATTCAACGTCAAGATCCCGCATCAGCTCGAAGTAGACGCGAATAATAGAGGCGTCAGGGTGTTTAAGGGGCCAGTCCTATTCAAGATAGTCGAGGATTATCTAGAGTGGGTTAGGGAGGAGACGACTAAGAGGAAGCTCAGGGCATTCGAGTCCTTGGTCAAGCCTGGGAAGATCAAGATACTCGAGGGATACGTCTTTAGGAGGAGTAAGCCTGCGATCTTCGGGATAGAAGTATTGGGCGGAATAGTGAAGCCAAGATACTCGATGATGAATGCGAAGGGAAAGGTTGTGGGTACGATAGCCCAGATCCAAGATAGGGGTCAGAGCATACCTGAGGCGAGGAGCGGGATGAAGGTCGCGGTCTCGATGAGGGAGCCCATAATGGGTAGGCATATCCATGAAGGCGAAACCCTCTACGTCTCGATACCCGAGAACGATGCCAGACTACTCCTCAAAGAATATAATGATATGTTGGATGAGGAGTCGAGGCAGGTCTTGGAGGAGATTGTGAAGATTAAGAGAGCTCAGAACCCGCTCTGGGCTAGATGACCGCCTACGGATGATGTGAAAAGCCTTTAGTCTTCATAGGCTTTTCGCTCATTCTAGAAGACCTGATCTTCCCTATCATCTAGCTTATTAAATTAAGAACTCTATGCTAGGCTTGATCACTCCGATAGGCGCATCATCTAGATAGAATGACTATCTCATTAGAGAAGCATTATAGGATGGTGGAGGCTCCGATCGCAGAACCTTTATAGTGGCGTTTTAGGATCTTTTGCGAAGATGTCGGAGAAGGCTGCTGGCCCGAAGCTGGTCCTGTCGAATCCAGAGGATGGGACGGCGAAGACCATAGCCCTAGATCCTAGGGTCTTCTCCCTATTCATCGGGAAGAAGATCGGAGACGAGCTAGATGGCTCGATCATAGGGTTAAAGGGTTATAGGATCAGGATAACGGGTGGGACGGATAAGGATGGATTCCCCATGAGGCCTGATGTGGGCGGGCCGAGGAGGGTTAGGATACTGTTATCGGGTGGAGTTGGATTTAATCCTAGGGAGAAGCCTCCATCGAAGAGGAAGAAGCGTAGGCAGCTTAGGAGGAAGAAGGGTTTGAGGAGGAGGAAGATGGTTAGGGGGAACGTGATAAGCCCCGAGATAGTCCAGATAAACGCCGTCCTAGTCCCAGCCAAGAAGAAGGAGGAGGTGGCGGCTTGAACATAGAGGTTAAAAGAGATTGGATGAACAAGCTATTGAATAGGAGGGAGCTCGACCTGATAATATCCTATGAGTCATCGACGCCTAGGAGAGATGATATTAGAAAGCTCATCGCGGAGAAGTATGGGGTCGAGGTCGAGAGGGTGATAGTTGAGAAGCTCGAATCGATGTTCGGGACGTTGAAGGCGAAAGCCCACGTACACATCTACGACACGGTCGAGGACGCTAAGAGGATTGAGAGAAGGCATATTCTAAGGAGGCATGGATTGTTGGAGGAGGTGGGGAAGGCTGGGTAAGCAGGCTCAGCTCTGGAAGAAATACAAGGTTCAAGACGGCAAGCTGGTTAGGGAGGTGGTCTTCTGCCCAAGATGCGGGGAGGGATACATAATGGCGGATCATGGAGACAGATACTACTGTGGCCACTGCCACTACACGCAGTTTAAGACCGAGAAGAAGTGATCAATCAACATATCTTGCGAGTCTGAGGATGTTTAGGGCGAGATCTCTCACCCGATCGTCAACCTTCACGACGACGCTCCCCTTCCTGGGCTGACCATAGACGATGATCGTCCGATCGGGTGCGGATAGGATGGCGGCGAGGGTCAATAAGTCCTCCTCGCCCTCAACCATTAAAACCGTGTCCTTCAGCTCCTTTTCCCTCAAGAGCTTGTGTAGCGTTTTGACGGCTTCCGGGTTTAGGGTTCCAGCCTCGTTGACAACCCTCACCACCCTCAGATTCTCAGGCTTGAATAGTTCCGTGGCCTTCCTCTCCACCTTTCCGTCAACTATGTAGAGATTCACCCTCGCATCTACATCTCTAAGCTTCTTCGAGGTGTAGTCTCCAACCGCCACGACGAGCTTAGGCTCATCAAACTCTATGATGGACTTCACCCTTCTCGCAACCTCATCTGGTTCTCCCGTGATGAGCTTTCCAGCAGGCCTCCTAAGAACCTTCTTGGCCTCCTCAGGGAAAAAGATCTTCTTTTTAGGAGGCCATCTAAGCGACCCTGATCGCATAGGCTCCAGGCTTCCGTAATCCAAGCTCCTTCGCTATCTCAGATCTCTCAGGATCTATGACTATTATTAGTCCGGCGAAGTTTGTGGTTAGATTCGATGATCCACAGTTCTCGCAGACGTTCTTGGTCGTGATCCGCTTACACTCCCTACAAGCCTTCTCCCTAGCCGGCATCAGCCCTCACCCGCAACCACCTTCGCCTTCTCCTCAGCCGGCTTGAGCTTCTCCAAGCTCTCCTTTATCCACTCAAGCTTTCCAAGATATGGCTGTCTAGTCGTGACCCCGACCTTCCCAACGGTTCCATGGGTCAATGAGACCGCCACCACCCTGAACCTCACGTCATCTCCAACCTCAAGCCTCTTCCCAGTCTTCTTGCCGGTTAGAATCGAATGCCTCTCATCATAGGTGATATAATCGTCTATTATCTGGGAGATGTGGAGTAGGGCGTCCAGCGGCCCAACTCTTATGAATGCCCCGAACTCGGTTATCTCCACAACCTCCCCCTCTCCAACCTCCTGAACCCTAGGCTGGAAGGTTAGGAGCTTGGCCTTAACCCTATGATAGGTTGATCCATCTCTTGGGAGGAGGATCCCCATCGGATCCACCTCTACGTCGGTGACCATGACCACGTATCCAAGCCCCTCCACGATCTTCCCCTCATAGAGGCTTCTAAGCTCTTCTAGAGCGACCTGTTTAAGCGGCTTCCCAAACTCCTTTGGGGCTATTCCTATGGTGTCCTCAATCTCTATAAGGTTGAACATAATCCAACACATCCAACACTATCAAGCACTCTTACGCCCAAATCATCAACATTTAGCAGAATATATGTTTATTGTTCTTGAGAGGCTCGCTATAAAAGGATGAAGGACGCCTCCCCTTATAGAGCATAGTTTAGGGAACCATTCCTTCAAACCTTATCCTAAACCCTCTCCCGACGCTGAGAACGGGAACCCCGACTTCTCTCGCCCTCTTTATCAACCTTGAATCCACTGTCGCAAGAATCAATCCATATCTTCTCGATGTCTCCAGCAATTTCTCATCGACCTCCATGGACTCTTCAAGGTCGAGCTTTAGCAAGCTCATCTTCTCAGCGAGCTTTAACGCGACTCTCGCCAGAGTTGCCCGCTTCCCCCTATGCCTTGAGATCGACTTAAGCTCCTCCAAGCTATCGGGTAGGATGTATGGCTCTATCCTCTCGCCGACCACATCTTCGGCCAAGCCTATCAAGTCTTTTCCAAGCTCGGCTGAGAGCATTAAGAAGCTCGCGTCGAACAATACCTTCATGTTTTCAGCTCACTATCCTCCCATAGCCTATCAATCTCCAAGCCGATCCGATCATCCTAGATATCGAGACCCTATCTCCATCCATCGCCACGACAGGTCTCCTTAAGGCGACCTCGATCCTATCCCCACTCCTCCTTGTCACGACCCCGCTCGTTACAGCCGAGTAGACGTTTAGGACCAATGGCTCCTTGACGTTTATGGGCTCCACTTTCATCTTCTCCTGAACTCCCACGACATACTCGAAGAGATCATACTCCAAGCTCAATGTGTATCTAGTGGGTGGAAGCGTCCCAGGAGATCCAGCCATGTTTCCAATCATCCCATCAGATTTCGTTAGAGCTGGATCGAGCTTCGTCTCTATCCCAGTTAATCCACCGCTCCTCGCCTCCTCAACATCTTTACCGCCAGCTCTAATGTTGACGACTTCGGTCACCAGCGGCTCATATCTCCCAGACTCCTCGACCTTAACCCCTGGAGCTATCTCGATCTCATCCCCAACTCTCACAACCCCTTGGATGATCGCTC
>CAYVHW010000071.1:0-5198 GCA_964451435.1 uncultured Nitrososphaeria archaeon
TCATCTCGTCGAGTATCAAGCCTAGATTAGGGTTCTCGGAGGTCAGGATGAGTAGGAGGGCGTCGTCGACCGCGATCGAGAGTATATAACCATTACTCCCTCTGATCATGATCGACCTCGTCTTCGCTCCCTTGACCTCCTCAATTTCATGGAAGATCTTTGATGTAATTTCTCCGAGCTTGCTCAACTTCTCACTACTGAGCCTTGAGGAGATCGATGGTAAGGCTGCTGAGGAGATTATGAAGCCGTCCATGGTCGATACGGCGCATCCGACAATCTCATCCCTTAGCCTATTCATGAGATCCTCTAGAATGCTTCTCACAGCCACCCTGATGCTCATACAGGCATCTCCATAAAAGAGGAGCGCGCATCTCCAGACTTAAATCTTTGACCCTCCTCCAAGAATCCCCTATCTCTAGACAAGCCTCATCCTAGTCTTAATCCTCTCTATCTCTAGGAAGATTAGGCCAAGAGGCGGATTCTCTGAGGTTGATACCGCGAGCACCATCCTCCTGCCGATGGGCGTTATCAAGAGATATCCACCCTCAAGCTCGATCACTGTAATTTCATGAGATCCCCTATCTAGATCCTTGGAGAGCTTCTCCGCCATGGTTGAGACGAGCACTGATAGCCTGCCTAGGCCACCGACGTTCTTCTCAGCTGGAAAGCTTGAAGCTATTATTGTGCCATCTCTGCTGACCAGTAGTGCTCCAATCACGCTCTCCCCAATGGCTTCCATGAATTCCTTAAGCTCTCTCTCAAAGCTCACGTATAAGGAGAGATATGGCTCAAACTTAAAAATATCCTTGCAGACCGAATCACGTTTCTCAACTATCTCGATAAAGGAGTGATGAAGTTGCCATTTTTGATCTTGAGAAAATCCTCTCTAGCGGGAAACCCTCCGACTAGATGCCATGGCAGCATCCGGCTCCGCTAACCAGCGTAAAAGGTATGAGGGAAGGTGTGGAGACTTAGGCCACTTTTTCAAGAATTATGAGGGTTTCATGCTCCGATACTCTCTATTGATTTAATATCATAACTTGATCCAGTTATATCCTCTAACACCGCTACAATGACATTTGCATATGGGCAGAAGACTGGCGGGAATCGCTTCTCCGTAAACATCTTAAGGGCTTCAGCTATGATAGGCCGTGATATCTTGATCTCAATTAGGTCACCTTTTAGAATGAAGCTCGCGTCTTTACAGACTTTAAACTTATCCACGTAAGCTTTGCAGGTCGATTCTAGGGCTTTCTCGAGAGATAAGAGCTCCACATGCTCTTTTATGAGCCTTTCATATAACCCTCTCCCAACCTGTGTCGCAATGGCCTTAGATCCCTCACCAGCAAGACCTCATAAAGCCGCAGTGAGCACATACATTAAGGTATTGAGGGGCTTTAATGCTTCAGCCATCACAACACCTCCTTATCTTCTCTTCTCTATGATGTTCTTGACGCCTTCAGCTGCTCTCTCCATCTCTAAGAAGATTAGCCCTAGATTCGGGGATTCCGTTGTCAAGGCTACTAAGAGCATGTTCCCCCCGACCGGAGTCGCGATTAGATTACCTTTACTTCCCTCGATCATAGTTCTAAGAGGCTCGCCTCGATCGAGGTCTTTACAAAGCTTCCCCGCCATCCCAGCGATCGTGGCTCCCAGGGCGGCAATCCTCCTCCTATCTATCCCAGCTGGTAGAATTGAAGCGACCATCAATCCATCGGTCCTGGCGAGCGCACAGCCGACGACATCTCCTCCAGTTGCCTCCATGAATTCTCTTAATACTTTCTCGAATTCCCCTCTTAGGCTCATGTCTTAGACTCCTTTAAAGATGGCTATAAAATTTTTGGCAACATATCGACTGATATGGTGGTTATGCCGACTTGGAATCCACCTCCAAGAATTCTTCCAACGATCATTACTCAATCTAGGTTGATCAAAATGGGTCTTCAGCTAAACCGGGCTTTAGAAACCGGATCTTCTAGGCTTTCTTAGGAGAGATTTCACATATTCTGCCGCTTTCTCCATCTCGATCAAGATCAGACCTAGATCGGCTCCTCCGAGGTTACCGCGACTGAGATGACACCTCTCCCAATAGGCATGAAGACTATCTTCCCATCACTTCTCTCGATAAGTGTCCTTAAATGCTCTTCCCTTTTCAAGCTCCCGCAGAGCCTCTTGGCTGCGTCGTTAATGATAGCGCTTAAGGTTGCGACCATCTGTTCATCTTCTCCAGATGGGAGCTTCGCCGCGATCATCGAGCCGTTCAGCCTGATGAATGCGCATCCGACGACATCCTCTTTAAGACCTTCTAGGAGGTCTTTCAGAATCTTCTCTAAATCCAGCTTAAGGCTCACAGCTATTTTATCCTTGGGAGCGCTTAAAAGTTCTCTAGAAACCTGAGCTAGATCTCGCTCGCGATCATTTGGAACGTTTCATGAAGTGTTCGTTCAAGAAATCTCACATCATCTCTATCTATCAGGTATGGTGGTAGGAATCTTAGGACGTTTAATCCGGCTCTTAATGCGAGCACGTATCTCGATTGGAGAATTCTTAACGCCTTGGCGGGGTTGAATCTCAATTCAAGCCCGATCATCAATCCCAATCCCTTAACCCTCCTCACAAACTTGGGGTATTCCTCGACTATTCCCTCAAGCATGTTCTTAACGGCTTTACCGATTTCATCGGCTTTCTCAACCACACCATCCCTCATTAGCGCCTCAATTCCACCCTTCATGGCCGCAAGTGCCAGCGGGTTTCCTCCAAAGGTTGATCCATGTGCTCCCACGCCGAGCTTTGATCCCACCTCCTCCGAGAAGGACACTATACTCAGCGGGAACCCCCCTCCAATACATTTACCCGCTATCATGATGTCAGGTCTGATCCCCGCCCTCATATGCGCCCAAAGTATTCCCGTTCTACCGAACCCCGATTGAACCTCATCGACTATCATTAAGGCTCCAACCCTATCACATGAATCCCTAATGGATTTGAGGAATTCGTTTGAGGCGACCGCCAATCCGCCCTCACCCTGAACTGATTCGACTATTATCGCCGCGACATCTTCATCGACTCTCTTCTCAAGGAGATCAACCCTATTATATGGTAGGAAGTCAACCTTCCATGGAAATGGATCGTATCCAGCCCTATATCTCGGATTCCATGTGACCGCAAGAGCTCCCATACTCCTTCCATGAAACGCGTTTATGAATGAGATGAACCTCTTTCTCCTAGTCACCTTTCTAGCGGCCTTTAAGGCGAGTTCAACTCCCTCGGCTCCACCGTTGAGCATGTAGAAGTATGTGTGGTCTTTTGGGAGGATCTTCTCCAAGAGCTTCATCGATTCCTCCATTATCTCGGTGTCGAAGGTCGGTGAGGCTATCATAATCTTCTCAAGCTGCTCCTTAATCGACTTGATCACATAGGGGTTTCTATGGCCTAAGAATCCAACCCCATGGGCCGTATGGCAGTCTAGGTATCTCCTGCCCTCGGAATCCCAAACATATTGTCCTTCACCCTTGACGAGCTTTAAGCCTCTGGGAGCATAGAATCTAACGAGCTTTAACATCTCCATCCTCTCCAGCTTTGAGGAGATCTTCGACCTAATCCTAAAAATCTTTACCTCTTATAATGCTGTATCGTCGACTCTATGATCTTTCTTGAGAGATCGTATCCCGTAACCCTTACAACATTCCTATATTGTGGTATCCCGTTAAGCTCTAGGACTAGGTTTTGATCCCCCTTCTCAACTAGGTCGACTCCCAGAACCCCTCCTCCCATCACCTCTCCGGCTCTCTTAACAAGCTCCACCTGCTCAGGGGTTAGATCGGCTTTAACGGCTCTTCCACCCAAGGCGGTATTAGTCCTCCACCTAGAGCTAACCCTATAGATAGCGACGGGCACATCGCCCCAAACATAGTAAGCCCTAATATCCCTTCCAGGCTTCTCGACATATTCTTGGAGATAGTGGATCTTGAAGTGCGGACTCTGCATATTCTCCCTAAGCTCTAAGATCTCTTCGAGGCTTTCTTGGTCGAGTGCTCTGCAGATCATCCTACCCCAGCTACCATAGATGGGCTTAACCACAAGCGGGTAGCCAAGCTCCTCCGCCGCCCTTAAAGCTGCCTCCCTACTCATCGCTATCGCGGTCCTTGGAATCGGGATTCCCGCCGCCTCAAGCTTAGCAGATGTGTAGAGCTTGTCCTCGCATCCATAGATGACTTCATGGCTATTTATGACGGGGATTCCGAGCTCCTCGAATATCATAGTGGAGGCCAAGGCTCTATAGAAGCTCACGCATCTCTGGAAGGCTAGGTCTAGGTCTCTGAATACTCTCTCCTTGGCGATCCAGAGCGGGTTCTTGTTCACTTGAATCAACTTAACCTCGTGGCCTAACTCCTCCGCCGCCCGCTTCAGATCCTTCTCCTCCCATCTTATAAGGTCGTAAAGGAGCCCTATCCTCAGAGCCTATCCCACCCAGCTAACCACAGCTCTCAAGGAACCATTTTATGGGGACTTATATGCCTTTATCGGTCATCACTTCAATACTCGGACTCGTGGAATTACCTTTATCTCTACGTATTACCTTGAGTAGAATTAGACTTGGAGAAGGTTTGGAGGGATTTCAGCTGACGACCAAGGTTGGAAGCATGCTCGGCCAGAGGTTCTCCGAGGTCTGGATAGTCGGAGAGCCGGGCGAGGATATGGTGGAGGCTCTGAAAAGAGTCGTGAGAGATAGCATGTTTAGAGGGGTTAAGAGGCTTAAACTCGTATTCTATCTAAGCGGTCCAAGAGACCTCAACTATCTCAATCTTCTCAGACCAGTATTGCTCGAGAATGTCTCGATGAGCATAGTTGTCGAGGAGAGACCTATCAAGAACTTGCTCGACGACGCTAGGCTCGTTAAAGATGAGGTCAACGTAGTTATGGGGAGTATGGTCCCAGCCGAGTTCATGAAGGCGGTAGAGTTATCTGGAGGCAAGCTTAAGGTGGTGGGAGTTCATGGCCGATGAGAAGTTCGAGATAATATTGACGACTGACAGAACCATGATGAGCAACCATCATGGAAAGGAGTTCATAGGATTCATGGCTACAGGTCCGCCTATAGGGATGCCTGAATCTCTCTGGATGTGGATAGCCGCTCCGAAGATGAAGACCGATAGGCTTGGAAGACCTTGGCAAGCCCCCTACGCCATGAGGAAGCT
>CAYVHW010000072.1:0-5148 GCA_964451435.1 uncultured Nitrososphaeria archaeon
TCACGTTAACACAATGGCTATTAAGAACGCTTGGCATAGAATCGAGAAGCTACTCGCATATGATGAAGCGGTTCTTAAAAGATCCTCAAAGTGGTAGGATATATCAACGGAGACAGACCGTCCTTTACGACCTCAGGATTCGTGGTCGGGTGAATATTCTCAGATTTGCTGAAAGAGTCGGGTTTACGATAAAGAGAAAACGGAGAAAGCTCAAAGAGCTGCTTCAAAGATATGGAGCCAGCCAGCTTTAGCGTATCGGATTGAAGGAGTAATGGAGTGAGAGGTGTTGGGCCGGGGGGTTTTGAGGCCCCGTTTAGTGGACCGGGCGGGATTTGAACCTTATCGGCCACCCTTTTTTCAGGGGTTGGCTCGCGACCTCCCGCACGCCAGGCGGGCGATCTCCCACTGATCTACCGGCCCGGCTTTACGTGGTCGTGGGGTTTTCTTAAATTTTTCCTACTTTAGAAGCTTCTTGGGCTTTATCCAGTTATATTTCCTCCATTTCTTGGTCTCTCCAAAGCCGCAGTGGGCGCATCTACCCTTCGATAGGTTAAATGAGTGATGGCCGCATCTCCTACATCTTATATGGACGACCTTATTCCTCTTCCCGAAGGATGGGGTTCCCTTGGTCATGGAGATCACTCCTTGATCGTCGGCGAGACCATTATGACGTTATCTCCTCTAACGACTATAACTCCAAGCCTCCTCTGAATCGAGTTATCCGCGCTCAGCTCCTCGGCTTGCTCCAAGACTAGGTTCATGTGCTGATCATATCCTTGAAGGATTCCCCTAAGCATCCTCCCGCTTCTCAGCCTCACCAGCACCGTGTTTCCGAGGCTCTCGGAGAGTATCTTCAAGGATACATCGCTAGGCAAGATCCTCCCCCCAATCGTGAGAATTGTTCTCCATCGGCAATATTAATCTTTATACCTCTAATCATAATTCCCCAGTAGTTCGCCGAATATCTCCAGAGACTGATAGGCTTCATCGGGGGGAGCTATCTTTTTCTTGAGGGACGTGATGGTCGCTGTCGATAATGGAGCAACAAACCTCCTTAGATGAGTTGAGGATGCTGAGGGAGATAGAGGATGAGGTTCAGAGCATCTTAAGGAGGTCGAGAAAGGGTCGGGGAGAGGTGGGTGAGAGAGTACATTACTTTAAGCTGGGTGATCTGAATAGGCTTGACGATGTCTGGAAAGCGGTTGAGGGGATGGATGTGATCCTCATATCCCTCGATGGCCTCGGCCTCAACGATCTAAGAGAGTTCGTGATGAGGCTTAAAAAGAGGGTTTCAGATAAGAGCGTATATCTGATTAGGTGGCCGATACTCCTAATCCTGCCGAAGCATATGAAGCTCATCGTCTACGGCTAGGTGTAGGTCGCGAGAGTTATGGACTCAAGATTTTGGGGGGTATAGATCCTCGTCGATGGAAGTATCTTCGACGCACTCCTCGCCAAGCTCATAACGGCCTCATATTCTCCGTGGACGAGTATCAGGTTTCTAGGCTTAGGTTGGAATGCCTTAAGGTATCCTAGGAGCTGTTGTCGGCTTGAGTGGCCTGAGAATCCATCCACCTTAACTATCTTAAGCTTGACGTTCACGAGCTCCGTCCTACCGCCCTCGCCCACTAGGTGGAACTCCCTCACCCCCTTCAACAACTTCCTCCCAAGCGTTCCCTCGACTTGGTAGCTCACGAAGATGAGGATGTTTCTATCGTCTGGGGCGAATTCTTTCAAGTATGTTAGGATCGGGCCTCCCTCAAGCATCCCAGATGTGGCCATGATTATCGCAGGCTCACGCATGTTCAAGACCTCATCTCTATGTTGAACGCTCCTTATCGGCGTGAAGTATTCGCTCATGAAGACATTTCCAAGCTCATCGATCCTATTCCTAATCTCTTTCCCAAGATAATCTGGGTAGGCTGCATGTATGGCCGTGGCCTCAACGACCAACCCATCCAAGAATACCGGGACCTCGGGTATCTCTCCTGAGGTGAATAGGTGGTTTAGGACGAGCATGATCTCTTGAGCCCTCCCAACCGCTGGAACCGGTATCAGAACCTTTCCCCCATTCTCCAACGTCCTCTTAACGTATTCCGCGAGGGTTCGCTCGCTCTCCTGCCTAGTGAATGGAACGGGCGTAGCTCCATAGGTGCTCTCCATTATCAGGGTCTCGGCCCTCGGAAATCTATACACGCTCGCATCCAAGGTTCTGCTGTTCTCGAACTTGAAATCTCCGGTGTAGATTATGTTATGGAATCCCTCACCGATATGTAGGTGGATTATAGCCGATCCGAGGATGTGGCCTGCATTATAGAACGTGATCCTAACGTCTGGGGTTATATTCGTAACTACGCCGTATTTCAAGGGGACGGCGTGCTGAACCGCCAACCTAACATCGTTCTCGCTATATGGTGCGAAGGCCCCCTCCTTCCCAACCACGTTGATGAAGTCTAGTTGCTGCATAAGCATCAGCGGGAGGGTTGGCTCCGTACAGTAGACAGGCCCCCTATACCCATATTTGAAGAGGTATGGGACCATCCCCATGTGATCGAGGTGGGCGTGGGTTATCACTATCGCGTCTAACTCGCTTATGAGGTCCTCCATCATGTCGAACCTCGGCATCATCTCAAGATTTCTCGAACCGCTTGGAGAGTATCCGCAGTCGAGGAGGATCTTGCTCTCGCTCGTCTTTAAGAGGATCGCAGATCTCCCAACCTGCCTCCCAGATCCTAGAATCGTTATCGTAGCATCGGTTGTCTCGAAGACCTGATTCCTGAACACCTTCTCCCCGATCATCCTCAAGGCCTTGAGCCTATACTGTGGATCTCCATAGATTATCTTCTTCACCCGCTCAATCGTCTTCGTCTTCATCGGCGGACTCATCTCAAGCCTTATCACCCATCCAAGCTCCGAGCTCAGCGACTTCAAGTCGTCGTCTGAAGGCGGCTCAACCCCAGATGCGAGTTCGACCACGACCTCGCCCATTAGCTCGTTAAAGATTAGTCCCTGAACTCCTTTGATCACCTCCTTGATCCTGTCCTCCGCTTCCTCTTTGTTCATCCTGATGGACTCGTCAGGCCTTATCACGACCCTCTTCTTTATCAGGGTGACTAGATCCTTCGCTATCTGATCCCTGCTTGAGAAGACGCTCTCGCTCCTCGTGTAGATGGCTATCCTCGGCCCCTCAAACTCTATCTTCGTGACGCCGGACTCGATCGGGTTTACGACAGAGAAGTATCTAGCGATGTCCTGCCTAAGCCTGTCAAGCGAGAAGAGCGGTTTCGAACTCATGAACTTGACTCTATCCTAGTAAACTGTCTTGATGAACTGGGCATAGAGAGGCTTCTTCTCCTCATAGGTCAACTCCCTATACCTCTCACCAGCCTTAATATATGCCACATCGATACTATCTCCAGAGCCGATATCCCTTTGGATGGCGGCCGCGACGGCCTTGAACGCGAGTCTCGCAGCATCCTCTACATCCATATCCTCCCTATACTCGCTCTCAAGGATTCCATAAGCCACGGGCGACCCAGATCCAGTAGAGATTATGATCTCCTCGGTTAGGGTCCCATAGAGGTCTACGTTAAACATATGCGGCCCAGTATCATCGATTCCAGCTATGATTAACTGCGCGTAGTAGGGGAAATATCTAGATCTGAACATGAAGTTTGCCGCGAGCCTCGCGGCTGAGGCTATGGGCATGATCCTACCCCAAGATGTGTAATAGTATCTCATGTTCGCCTTTAGGAGATCTATTAGGGTCTGGGCGTCCGCAACCCTTCCAGCGATCGTTATGGCAGCGTAGTCTGCGAGGGGGAAGAGTTTCTTACCCTTCCTATGGGCTATGAAGTATCCCGCCGTAACCCTCGTGTCGGTGGCCAAGGCGACTCCATTCTTCACGACCAAGCCAACGGTCGTGGTCCCGACCTTAACCCTATCTTGTATGTTGTATCTCCTAGAAAACATGTCCACCCCGCCATCAAAGCGGCTTGGAGAACCCTCCAACCAACATATTCTCTAAACTAGGATTCATAAAAATGTTTATGGCCGCCGAATAAGGCTTAATAAGTGAATGTTATGTGGAGATATTGCGATTATCCATGTCGGGCGAGAAGTCTGCCGAGAAGACTGGAGAGCTCGTTGAGGAGAAGCCGATAGTTAAGGAGGGGGATCTAATACTCGTCGACTATACCTTCAGGGTTAAGGAGAACGGCGAACTCATAGAGACGACGATTAAAGAGGTTGCTGAGAAGGAGGGAATTGAGGAGGGAAGGTTTGAGCCCAGGCTAGTGATACCTGGAAAGGGTTTCCTCCTAAAATCGGTCGAGGAGCAGTTAATCGGGATGGCTCCAGGTGAGGAGAAGAGGTTTGAGATACCTCCTGAGAAGGCTTTTGGACCACGAGATCCATCCAAGGTCAAGGTGATTCCACTTAGGAGGTTGAAGAACGTTGAGGGGCCGATAACGATAGGATCTAGGATAACGATCGATGGTAGAGAGGGTATAGTTAGGAGCATAGGGTCTGGGAGGGTTCAGATAGACTTCAACCCATACCTCGCCGGGAAGACCATCGACTGCTACGTCAAGGTCCTCAAGATCCTATCAACCGATAATGAGAAGATCAAGGCATTAATACATTATAGGATCCCGGATGTGGACGTTAAGAAGTTTAAGGTTAGGGTGAGGAGACCTGAAGTTAAGATAACTATCCCGGATGAGGCGTTCCTATTGCCGGCGATTCAGGTCGCTAAGAGGGCTTTGGCCAAGGACTTAATGGATCACATCGAGGGGATCGAGAAGGTGACCTATATCGAGACCTACATGAAGCAGGCTCCTCAATAGAGGGTTGAGAGCTCAGCGCTAACAGACTCATCTACAAGATCTACGACTGCGCAGAACCCATCCCTAGCTGGCCCAGCGTTAACGATAACCGTTCTTCCAAGCCTGAGAATTCCTCTACCTTCATGGGCGTGGCCCGTACACATCAAAAGAGGTTGACGTTCCTCAACAAACCTCCTTATCGCCTTGCTTCCGATATGCTTTGATCCCGTGAAGTCTACTTCGAGGCCATGAGGCGGGCTATGGCTCACGAGTATGGAGTTCTTTGGGAGATCCGCGAACTTTCTCAAGATATGTTCGAACT
>CAYVHW010000073.1:0-5021 GCA_964451435.1 uncultured Nitrososphaeria archaeon
TCATGTCATAGCCTATGGTCGCGATCATCAAGACTATATAGGATGCTCCTCGATCTAGGAGTGGCTTAAGGATTACTTGATAGAGGATTAGGGCGATGACCCCTCCCAAGATGAATCCCAAACCCACCGAGAAATACGGGTTGACTTTTAAGATCTTGACCAAGATTAGGGTTATATAGGTTGTCATGGCCGCGAAGCTCCCATGGGCGAAGTTCGGGACCTTCGTGGTCATGTAGGTTAGGGTTAGGCCGGTGCTGAGTAGGGCTAGGAGGCATGAGAAGATCGTCGCGTCCCTGAGCATCGGCGGGATCATCTTCCCACCACCATTTACTCAACGGCTCAAAACACTTCTAAGATATGAGTTTTTACGCCGATTTCCCGAAAAAAGTTTATAAAGAATTGAAAAACTCCAAAAACAATTAAAGGTGGTGGGAAAAGGTGAGGAAGAGGTCAGGCGTATCAACCGCCGCAGCCATTGCAGCCATAATCGTCGCCATACTGGTCGGGATAGGTATAGGGATCGCCGCAGCGCCCTCAATAGTCGCGCCAGCGACAGTCACGTCCACCGTTGAGAAGACCAAGACCGTTACGACTACCCTTGGCGCTGGAGCTACCGCGACGGTTACAACGACGGTGAGCGTTGAGAAGACCGCTACAGTCACGTCCACGGTTGAGAAGACGGTCACCGCTGGAGCTGGTGGGCTGACGGGTGAGATACCTATTGGAGCACTCATACCCTTGACCGGGCCTCTTGCGAGCTTTGGTCAGAATAATAAGGTGGCGGCGGAGATAGCTGTTGAGGAGGTCAACGACTTCCTTGAGAAGATCGGGGCTGGATGGAGGCTTAAGCTATACGTCGAGGATACTGAGACGAAGCCCTCGGTGGCGCTTGAGAAGCTTATGGCCCTCCACTCAAAGGGGGTAAAGGTGGTCATAGGTCCTATGGCGAGCGCTGGCGTGAAGGCTCTTAAAGAATACGCTGACTCCAATAAGATCTTGGTCGTGAGCCCATCATCGACGTCTCCAGCCCTAGCCATACCAGATGACTACATCTTCAGATTCCCGCCAACCGACGAGCTCCAAGGAAAGATCGCACCGAGATTCGCTAAGACCCTAGGCGCCACGCACATCATCGTTGTGTGGAGAGGCGATGCTTGGGGAGACTGCTTAGCTGATGTCGTCAAGAAGAGAGCTTCCGAACTCGGTATAGAGGTTGTCAAGGAAATAAGATACGCGCCTGAAGCGACGGAGTTCTCCGCCGAAGTGGCGACCCTAGCGGATGCGGTTAATAGCTTGGTGTCGTCTGGCGTTTCGCCGGATAAGATTGTGGTTGTGTTGATAGGGTTCGAGGAGGCTAGAGGGATACTCTTAGATGCAGCCGAGTATGATGTCCTCTGGAAGGTTAGGTGGTTTGGAAGCGATGGGACAGCCCTATCCACGAAGCTTATCCAAGATCCAAAGGTCGCGGAGTTCAGCGCAGCCGTTAGATTCGTCAATCCTATCGCTGGCTCCGAGACCGAGGGCTTCTGGAGATTCGTTGAGAAGGTTAAGGAGAGGATTGGGAGGATCCCAGAATCCTATTCGGTGAACACGTATGACGCTATCTGGATCATCGCCCACGCATTATTGATCACCGACAAGTATGATGGCGAGGCTTTGAAGAACGTCTTCATGAAGGTCGTCGACCAATACTATGGAGCAAATGGCCACATAGTCTTGAACGAGGCTGGGGACAGGGCCTACGCGAACTACATGCTCTGGGAGATTGTGAAGACCGACGGCGGATACGAGTGGAAGTGTACTGGAAAGTACGACTTCAAGGCCGATACGGTGGAGTGGAGCTAAAATCGCTGAAGAATCGAGCTACGATCCTCAATTGGATAAAAATTTTTAACTCCCCAATTTTTTATGCTTCTCAAGTAGATGAGGTCGGAGATACTGCGGACGAGCAACGTGACTAAGAGCTTCGGCGGAGTTAGGGCGCTAAAGGGAGTTAGCATAAAGGTTGATGAGGGCTCTATAACCATGATGATAGGGCCCAATGGAAGTGGGAAGACAACCCTGATAAACGTGATCTCGGGGATCTACGAGCCCGATGACGGAAAGGTATTCTTCAACGGTAGAGAGATAACGGGCCTCAAACCACACGAGATATTCAAGCTCGGATTGGCTAGAACCTTCCAGATCCCCCAGCCATTCACGAAGCTAACGGTCTTAGAAAACCTTCTAGTCGCCTACCCAGATAACCCTGGGGAGAGGTTCTTCGGAGCTTTGAGGAGAGGTAGGTGGATGAAGGTTGAGGAGGAGGCGGTTGAGAAAGCCTTCAAAATCCTGAAGCTCTTAAAACTAGATCATCTCTGGGATCAGCAATCCTATAAGCTCAGCGGGGGGCAGATGAAGCTCCTAGAGGTTGGGAGGGCGTTGATGAGCGATGCGAGGCTTATAATGATGGATGAGCCAGCGGCTGGCGTAAACCCAGTCCTAGCCCATGAGATCTTTAAGAGGTTTAGGGAGCTGAGGGATAGGCTTGGGGTGACCTTCTTCCTAGTCGAGCATAGGCTCGAGATCGCTCTAAGATACACCGACTATGTCTACGCCATGGCTAATGGGCTTGTCGTGGCCGAAGGCGTGCCGGAGACGGTTATGGTGAACCCGCAGGTCGTCGAGGCATACTTGGGGGGCTGAGAGATGATCGAGATAAATGGATTGAATGCGGGGTATAAGAGGCTCCACGTCCTCTACGACATAAGCCTGAGATTTGAGAAGGATATGATAAACGTGGTCGTCGGTCCGAATGGGAGTGGGAAGAGCACTCTCTTAAAGAGCATCTTCGGCTTAACCACCATCTACTCAGGATCGATAAAATTTAATGGAGTTGAGCTGAATGGCCTCACACCACATCAAATCGCCAGAAAGGGGATAGCTTATCTCCCACAGGTGGATAACGTCTTCTCGAATCTAACCGTCGCGGAGAACATGCTCATGGCTGGATATACCTTGAGGAGAGACGAGGTTGAGGAGAGGATCGAAGAGGTCTCCGAGACATTTCCAGTGATAAAGAGATATTGGAAGAGTAGGGCGGGAGTCCTGAGCGGGGGTGAGAGGCAGATGGTCGCGATGGCCATGGCCCTGCTTAGAAGACCTAAGGTCATGATGTTCGACGAGCCAACTGGAAGCCTCGCCCCTAAGATCGCGAACGAAGTCTTAGAGAAGATAGTAGAACTCAAAGACACGCTGAGGATAACGATAATCTTGGTCGAGCAGAACGCCAAGAAGGCCCTGGAGATCGGGGATAAAGCCTATCTACTGGTGGGCGGGAGACTCGTATTCCATGGAGACTCGCATGAACTCCTAGAGCATCCGGAGCTCGGGAAGCTATACCTCGGGGTAAGCGGATAACATTTTATCGAGCAAGCTAAGAACCTTCTTGGATGGATCTCCCAAAGATCGAGATAATCAGTGTCAAGGGTATACCGATAATCGAGGAAGGAGACGATCTAGCATCGTTGATAGTCGAGGCCGTTGAGAGGATGGGGTTGAATTTGAGGGATGGAGACATATTGGTGATCTCGCAGATAGTTGTCTCGAAGTCCGAGGGAAGGGTGAGAAGACTTGAAGAATATAAGCCATCAAGATTCGCGGAGGAGATCGCCGAGAGATCTGGAAAAGATCCAAGACATGTCGAGGCAATACTTCAAAGCTCTAAGAGAATCGTTAGGATGAGGAATGGATTACTTATCTGCGAGGCGGTCGGAGGCCATATCTGCGCAAACGCCGGGGTAGATCTCTCGAACGCGGGGATAGGTAGAGTCGCCCTCCCACCGGAAGATCCAGACCTCTCGGCGAGGAGGATTAGGGAAAGAATTAAGGAGCTTACTGGAGTAGATGTCGCCGTCATAATCTCCGACACCCATGGGAGACCGTTGAGAAGGGGCTCCATAAACGTGGCCATAGGATGCTCCGGATTGAAGCCGATTCTAGACAGGAGGGGTGAGAGAGATCTCTATGGTAGAACCTTGAGATCGAAGATGATCTGCGTCGCCGATGAACTCGCCTCAGCAGCTGAGCTCGTCATAGGCCAAGCCGATGAGGGGATTCCGGTCGCGATCATAAGGGGCTATAAGTTTGAGAAGGGCGAGGAGCCCGCAAGCACGATTCCTAGGAGTGAGAGGGATGACCTCTTCCTCTAGGATAATCGTCGGCAAGATATTGGAGACTATTCTAAAGCTGACTGCGGAGAAAGCTGAGGTTAACCCGCAGGAGATCGCGGAGCACTCCCTCACCTCGGAATCGATAGTGAACGAGGTCTTAGACGAGTTCGGTCTAAGGGATAGGATGAGGTTTGAGCGGAGGGTTAAGGTAGCGTTGGAGGCGATTAGGCTTGGAGTCGATGGTGAGAGGATTTCGAGATACTTGGATTGGAAGGAGTTTGAGGGCCTCGCCGCCGAGGCGTTCACGGAGATCGGATACGAGGTTTACGGCGACCTGAGATTCAAGTATGGGGATAGAAGGCATCAAATCGATCTACTAGCGTATAATGGGATCCTCATGCTATTGGTGGATTGTAAGCATTGGAGGAAGCCACCATCACCGTCTGAGGAGGAGAGGATGATCGTCGAGCAGGAGAGGAGGCTCATGGATCTAAGAGATGCTTTAAGCCTTCTTTGGAGAGGTTCCGGAGAATTGAAGGAGATAACGTTGATCCCAGTAATCCTGACCATCTATGAGCCGAGGAAGAAGCTCCTCCAAGGCCACATGTTCATATCCGTCGGAAAGCTCATGGGAGCCCTCGAATACTTGGAGAGGTCATATTATGAGTTGAGGAGTGAGATGATTAAGGTTCCGAGAGATCTAGGCTTAAATGAGCTGGTAAAGCCCCTCAAAAGATTAAATAGATAGGTCGGCTGAATTATTGATGCGCCCGATGAGGAGCCTGTTGCTCACGCTGAGTAGTGATGAGCCATAGGGTCTCGGAGGGCTAGAATGGGATGAATTCGAGTATGGTTATTTGGATCATGAAC
>CAYVHW010000074.1:0-4979 GCA_964451435.1 uncultured Nitrososphaeria archaeon
GTCCCAACGGCCATCTATAGCTATCTCAGATTCCAAGACCCGATGGAGTCGATAAAATTCGCCGTGAGCTTAGGAGGAGACAGAGATACGATAGCATGCATGGCCGGCGCCATAGCAGGAGCTCATAAAGGGTTATCCGCATGTCCAACAGGATTGTTGAGTAGGCTTGAGAATGCACGGCTTATAGAAGAGCTCGCCGAGAAACTCTACGAATTAAAGGTTGGCGAGCGATCTCCCAAAGACTTATAAACATACCATCTCTAATCAATTCGAGGGAGAGAGTGCGGAAATCGCTACCTATAATATGCTTAATCATTCTCCTAGTGACATCTCTCTCCCTCGCTCAGGCTCAAGGAGAGATCATACGACTTGAGAAGTCGAGGATAAGCATCTGGAGGGGAGGCAGTGGATCTGTAACGATCTATGTCGGAGAAGATTCGCCTGGGATGTCGATAACTCTAATGGTGTCAGATCTACCTGAATTCATAAGCGTCTCGATAGAGCCGGATCATGGAGTAACGCCCTTCACATCGACCATGAGGATAGATGTATGCGAACTCGCCCCACCCGGCGAATACGTGATCCACATCGAGGCATGGAGCGGCGAGATGCTCCTAGAGTCTATTCCATTAACCGTCGAGGTCAAGGCCTTCGAGCCCCCATATATGGGATTCACATCGCTCAAGTGTCCGGGTAGGGTGGAGCCTAGACAATCATTCATGGTCACGGGAGAATTTTTCTTTCACGCAGCCCAAGAGACCTCTGGAAGACTCTTAATCTATATCGATAATGTGTTGAAGGCTCAAAGAGAGTTTATGTTCAGCGGCGAGGGGAACATCACCTTCACAGCCGATCTCACAGCCCTCGGAAAGGAGGAGGCCATGGAAGTTAAAGCCGTTCTCCAATACTACGATCCAGTTATCGAGAAGTGGGTGACGGCGGATTCAAGGAGCTGCACCATAGCTGTTGAGAAGAGGTGGATAGAGGTCGAAGTAAGAGTTGAAGGATTACCTGAAGATGCCGTGATCCAGGTAGAGGTCTCCACGATAGAGGCCCCAAGCTGCCCAGCGGCCATGAGAAGAGGCAACGCCTCTCTTGATAGGCCGTTTATCGCAAGGTTTGAGGGAGGGCCGTGCAACGTCTCCCTTACAGTTCAGAGAGAAGTTATGATCTCCTCATCCACCAAGTATATTGGAGAAGGACCTAAAACGATCCTCGTCCAACCATATTCAAGGGGTATCGTCCTATACACATACAACCCTTGCTATTTATTGAGAAGAAGCGTTGAGCCATATTATCCGGAACTTGAGGCCTTCTCCTCAGATGAGTGGTTTAGGGAGGGTGCGGGGGCTGAGATAGAAGTTCCTCAAATCGCCCAGACTTCCTTCACAAGATATGTCTTAAAGAGGATATTGGTCGATGGAGAAGAGTTTGAAAAGGGTGAGATAACAATGGATAGCCCTCACAATGTAACTTATGTCTTCGAGAGATACTTGAAGATCGTTGTTGAGACTGAGCCGGAGGATCGCGAGCTCGGTAAACCTGTGGGAGAGAGATGGATTAAAGAGGGCGAGAAGCTCACCATACCGTTCACCCCATATGAGATAGGTAGGGTCAGATATGTCCCCTTAGATGCCTCATCAAGGCTTGGAAGCGAGCTGAAGATAGATCTGGAGGAGGGGGTGATTGAGGTCACGTCGCCTATAGCTGGCGATAACGTTGAGCTCATTTACGGCAAAGAGGCGTTGGTCAGAGTAGAAGCGGCTTATGATCAAGGACCTTCAGTAGAAATCTTGAGGGAATGGGTAACGATTGGAAATGATTTCGAGGCCGACCTATCATGGCTTACAAGATCTAGAAGAGATGACATTAAGATAGAGGTCGTCGATATAGTATCCGAGTCAGAATACACTTTCATGAATGGAGTGCTTCGCTCCCACAAGATAGATGGGCCGACAGACTTCCTCATAAAGCTTAGAAGGAGTTACCTGATCAGAAACCTCGGCGCAGTTGATAAACCCGAGATTAAACCTGACTGCACCTGCTCTCCCCCATGCAAATGGAATTCAGTTGACGGAGTGCTTGAAGCCTGGGCCTCGGAGGGGACCATCCTAACCTGCAACTTTAAATCCGAATATGATCTCAAGGACTTCATCTATAGATTTGAGGAGGGAAGGATTGGAGACCTGTTAATCGAGGAGCCGGGGCCTGCAATAGTCCAAGTCGACTCACCATTGAACATAAGTTTTGCCGGAGAAGCCATCGATCTCTATAGACTCGAGGGAAAGACCCCTTATGGAGTCTTCTATGGAGCCGGAACATATAGGGAGGGAAGCAGGGTTTATTGGTGGGTCGAGCCCACTAAAGTGCCGTTTGAAGGGATACTCGGATATCTCGGCTTCGTCTGGGAGGTGGAGAGACCCACAGGACAGATCATAATGGACTCCGATAAGCAGGTTATAGTCGATTGGAAACCTTCAGTAAATCCGATGAATCCATTAATCATCCTATTAATGCTCGGATGCGTCGCCACCACAAGTTATCTGATATGGCAAGTCCGCCCTACCGGACTGATATTTTACCCAAAACTTAGCTTACCATGCGCAGACATATTACAGGATATCGAAGAAACCGATCAGGAATTGAAAAATACTGAGAACATGTTAGGAGCATGGAGATGGAAGCTTAGCGCCGATAATCCATCAAGCCTAGGTAAGAGATTGAAGAAAGCTGAAGCCGAACTTAAGAAATTAAAGGGGATAAGAGATCAAATCAAGAAAGAATACGATAGGCGGGAACGTTTAGCCAAACAAGTGCTCGATAACCTCAAAAGGAGTAATGATGAAGATTATGACGTATATAAAAAGGCATTCGAAGAGGCGAAGAATGGCAAACTTGGTCCAATCGAAGCTGCTGAATACTATGAGAAACTGAAAGTGAAATTTAGGTTAAGGCGACTTGAAGAGTTGTCGGGATGGAAGAACAAGCTGAAGGAAGCTGAAGAGGCCGTTGATCGGAAGAAAGCGGAAGCGGATCAGATAGGTCGTCAAATTAAGGAGGCCGAACAAAATATAAGAAAATTGACGGAAAAATTGACTAAGCTTGAAACACGAGCGGAGGAGCTGGAAAACCGGTACATGAATTGCTTAGAGGAGAAGAGTTGCCTAGATCGAAATGAAATCATTAAGCTTCAGAAACATGTACGCAAAGAGATCAATGAATTAAATAGGGAGTTGAGAAAATTGGAGAGAGGTCGAAAAGAGATCGATAGGCAGAAGCATGAGAGGCTGACAAGGAGATTGGAGCACAAGAAGGCCATTCATAAAAGGCTTAGCGATTTATATCGGAGACATGGTGAGGTCGAGTGCAGGAAAGGAGAAGAAAAATCCGTAACGCGACCACTCTACATATATGACGGTGGGCCTATTAAGATCCTGATAGGAGATGAAGAATATGCTAGAAAGCTTCAAAAATTGAAGGCAAAGGCTGATGTAATAGACAACGTTAAGAGTATTCTCGAGATCATTCTAAAAATCTTTAATATTAAGGATTACTTGAAGAGCTCCACCGACCTGCTTGGAAAACTATCACCTAAGATGAAGGATTGGGTTAAGGTGCCTGATCTGCCCGAATTGGGCAACTTCGCCTTGACATACTTTAATAACCTCGCCGATCTAACAGTTAAATTGCTGGGAATCCTGAAGAAGGAATTTGTCCCGAAGATAGTCGCTCACGAGATGCTCATAAATATGCTTACAGAGGGCGTTAAACTCCAAGTTCCAGTACGTAAATGGACCATTAAGATGATATGTTCATGTCCCTGTGGGAGATGGTGGAGGAAGCAGATCCTAATTAAGGATGATGGAAGCCAGTTCAGGGAATATGACATCACGGACTTAGCCCTACAAGCAAATTCATTAGACGAATTCCGAAAGCAAGTCAAGAATACAATCGAGGAGATTAAGAAGGACTTAGAAGACGAGGCAAGATTGCTGAAGGCCATAATAGAGGACTCGAAAGAGCTTCCCAAGGAGGGTTGTAGATGGCCAAAAATCCATTAATGCTTAAATCCATCATCACAAGAAGGCTCGGGAAAAAGATTAAAAGAGCTCGATACGGCCTTTTAATAATCCTGATATGCTTATCGCTCATGAACATTATATATGCGTTCGCTAAGCCTCCCGCTGAGAGCTGGATACCCCCAGCCCCATCTCAAGAATACCTCGTTGACCAACAATATGATCCGGAAACCTATGGAGCCGAGTACTCGATCCTCGACCAAGCCCCAATAGCTCAGGAATTCATCCCAGAGGCCGAGATCCTAAAGGCCGTCGCCGTCGAGATAGGTGGAGTCGGTAAAGCGAGGATAAGGATGAATCTCAGAGCAGATGGGATAGATGGAGAGATACTCTACACGGCGGTGAGAGAGGTCTCCGAGAACCAGAGTGGATGGCTATTATTCGAGATAGACCCGGAGATAAGAGTCATCCCAGGTAAAGCCTACCTCATCGAACTCGTGGCGGAAGAAGGGAATAGGACTTGGAGGGCGAACCAAAAGCCTGTCATCGTCAACCCATTCCACCGCGGAAGGGCCATAATCAAAGGCGTGGCCACGGACTCCGAAGACCTACACATCATAACCTTTACATCATCAAAGACCATCTACGTCTATACCGGCGCACCAGTAACCATAGTCTCCACCAAGAGAATCATCGAGGCCACCACGGTGACCCAGACCTCGACCACGACAATCCAGAAAACATACCTAAAGACCATTAAAATCCCATTGACGAGAACCGCGACCGTCACGAAGACCATCCCAAAGGTAGTAGTGAAGAGAGAGCTCCTATCCCCCCTAATCTACGGACTATTCGCCGCCTCCATCATAGGCGTCACAGCCTCCGCCCTAATCCTCGCCAAGAGAGCCAGAAGCCGGATCCCATAAACATTTATAAACCCCCACCCACAATATATAGCCG
>CAYVHW010000075.1:0-4789 GCA_964451435.1 uncultured Nitrososphaeria archaeon
GGATTCCTATTCATAATCTGCCTCGCATTCTTCTCGGAATGGGTCTTGAGAAAGTTTGTTGCTAGAATTCAGAGTAGGATGGGGCCGACTTACACTGGAAGCGGAGGAATCCTCCAGCCATTCGCCGACTTCATAAAGCTCTTGGGAAAGGAGGATATAGTTCCAGCCTTCGCCGAGAGAACTTACTTCACGCTCACGCCACTCCTGTGTCTTACACTTCCATTGACAGCGCTCTTCATCCTCCCGATGGCGGGACATCGAGCATTGATCTCATTCGAGGGAGATCTGATCTTCTTGGCCTTCATCTTCACGATGCTCACCATTATGGTCTTCCTCGGCGGATTTCTATCCGGAAGCGTCTTCAGCATGGTTGGAGGGGTGAGGGCCGCAACCCAGCTCCTAGGCTATGAGATACCATTCCTACTCGCATTATTTGGGCCAGCGATCCCGGCTTCAAGCCTCTCAATATCCAAGATCTCGGCATGGCAGGCTCAAAACAATGCTTGGGGGCTTTGGACTCAGCCTATAGGATTCGGGGTCCTCGTAATCTGCCTACTCGCCGAGCTTGAGCTACTCCCATTCGACATCCCTGAGGCCGAGACCGAGATAGTCGCTGGATGGAATGTTGAGTTCACCGGTAGGAGGCTTGCGTTGGTAAGGCTTGGAAGGGATGTTGAGCTAGTATTGGCGTCGACGATCCTCGCAGACCTATATCTTGGAGGACCCCAGCAAATCTGGATCATTCCACCCATCATAATCTTCTTGGCGAAGATGTTCGCATGCCTACTCCTATTAGGATATTTGAAGACGCTCTTCGCCAGATTTAGGATAGATCAGGTTTTAAGCGGGATGTGGAAATACGTGATCCCCGCCGCCATGATCCAAATCATAATCCTCAAGCTAATCTGGTGATGAGCCATGGCCTTCGCTAGAGAAGCCCTGAGAAACATCTTCAAGAAACCCGTCACCGAGAAGTATCCATTTGAGAGGAGGGAGCCGGCGGAGGGATTTAGAGGAAGACCTGTCTGGGATATGAAGAAATGTATTGGATGCGGGACATGTGTGAGAGTCTGCCCGGTGAAAGCCGTTGAGATGATAGGGAGGGGAAGGGAGGCGACGATAAAACATCATTTAGAGAGATGCATCTACTGTGGCCAGTGTGCCGAGAGCTGTCCGGTCAAGGCCATAACCATGACCCCCGAATACGAGCTATCAGACACGGATAAGTCGAGGATGCTCCACATCTATGAGAGGGAGTCATGACTAACGTTAAAATACCTCTAAAAGCTTGTCTTGATGAAGTTGTGTTACGCGGTTCCCGGCAAGGTCGTTGAGATCGATGGAGAGATTGGCATAGTAGATTTCGGAAATGGTGTTAGGAGGGAAGTGGTCTTAGCCATGGTGGACGCCAAGCCCGGAGACTACGTCCTCGTCCACGCGGGATACGCTATAAAGGTCTTGGATGAGGAGGAGGCTAAAAAGACCCTAGAGCTCTACTCACAGATCCTAGGTCTAGCTGAGAGCCGTTGACTTTCTCGAAAAATTAATCAATTTTAAGACCGAGTCAGCCTATCTTATGGGGAGATGGACTGGGATCTAAAACAGGCTCTCCGCCATTACAGGAATCCCAAGCTAGCGAGGAAGATCCTAGAGAAGATCCATGAGATCGCTAAAGACCTCGAAGTAGTTAAGATAATGCATGTCTGTGGAACCCATGAATGGACCATAACCCATTGGGGCATCAGAGCACTTCTACCCGAGAATATCGTGGTTCGAGCTGGGCCGGGATGCCCGGTCTGCATAACCCCTGCATCTGATATCGATTCTGCGATTAAGCTCGCGTTGGATGGGGTTAATGTCTTGACCTATGGGGATATGTCTAGGGCTAAGGGGTCGAGGATGATCTCGCTCGAGGATTGCGGGGCTCAGGGAGGTAGGGTTGGGGTGGTTTATAGTTTCATGGATGCGGTTAAGCTCGCGAGATCGAATCCGAGTCAAGAGTATGTCTTCCTCGGAGCTGGATTCGAGACGACGGCTCCAATCGTGGCCTACGCGGTCTTAAAGGGTCTTCCAGAGAACCTGAAGATAATCTCATCTCACAGATATGTTCCTCCGGCGGTTGGATTGCTCGCGGAGTCCGAGGACCTCGCCATCGACGCATTCATAAACCCAGGCCACGCCTCGACGATAAGCGGGATGAAGGCGTATAAGCCATACTTTGATAGGGTTAGGAAGCCCATGGTCTTCGCGGGGTTCGAGCCCCTCGACATCCTCTTAGCGATCTACATGATCCTAAAGCAGATTAGGGATAGAGATCCCAAGATGGAGAACGAGTATAGGAGGGCTGTCACATGGGATGGGAATCTAGATGCTCAGAAGAATCTCAGAGAGGTCTTCGACTTTGACGATGGATACTGGAGGGGGGTGGCGATAGTCCCAGATAGCGCCATGAACTTCAAGGAAAAGTTCTCCAAGGTCGATGCGAGGAGGATCTATGGACTGGCATCCAGTAAAGGAGACCATTTCCCATCGAATGCGAGATGCGCGGAGGTGATTAAAGGGTTGATAGATCCACCCGAGTGCCCGCTATACATGAAGAGCTGCACCCCAGCCACTCCGATAGGGCCGACCATGGTCGGGGTCGAGGGAACGTGTAGGATTTGGGCTCAGCATAAGGTTGTTGGGATCAGGTGTAGGGGCGGGGTCTGTGAGATAGGCTCAGAACCACCAAGAGCTAAGAGAATGTTTGAGGGGGGATGATGCTTGTCCAAGGATCTTGAAGAGCGTGTGGGAATCTTGCATGGCGGTGGAGGAGCATACATGCATAAGTTCATCAAGGAACACATCCTACCGAGCTTCAGGTCTAGGAGGAAGTTTATCGAGATCCCCCTAAAGCTCTTGGCAGATTCGTCCGTCATCGAGGAGATAGCCTTCACGACGGACTCCTATACCGTTAAGCCGATCATCTTCCCTGGTGGGGATATAGGGTCTCTAAGCGTCTCTGGGACGGTGAACGATTTAGCCGTCATAGGGTCTGAGCCCATAGCGATCTCATGCGCCTTGGTGATCGAGGAGGGATTCCCGATGAGCAAGCTCGATAAGATCCTCAAGAGCATGGATGAGGTCGCGGAGAAGGCTGGGGTCGAGATCATAACCGGAGACACGAAGGTGATTCAGAGGGGGAAGCTCGACGAACTGATAATAAACACGGCTGGAATAGGGAAGCGGAGCAGATTCCTAGATGAAAACTTGAAGTGGATCTCAAGGGATGGGAGGTTGTTGAAGTCGAGATGGCTCGATTTCAGAAACATAAGACCCGGGGACAAGATAATAATCTCGGGTCCAATAGGCGAGCACGCGATAGCGATCATGGCCGCTAGAGGTGAGCTTGGGCTTGAGATCTCCGGGATAAAATCGGATGCAGCTCCGCTGAATGGCTTGATGTCAAGGGTTTTAGAGGTGGGCGGTGTGGTGGCGGCGAAGGATCCGACGAGGGGCGGAGTTGCCTCGCTTCTGAATGAGTGGAGTGAGGCCACGAGGATAGGGATCATCATCCATGAAGAGAAGATACCGGTGAGCGACGAGGTTCAAACGGCTTCAGAGATCCTCGGGATAGATCCACTTGAACTCGCTAATGAGGGGAAGGTCGTCTTAGCGGTCACGGCGGAGATGGCCGAGGAGGTCTTAAACGCTCTTAGATCAGATCCGCTTGGAAGGCGGGCTGAGATCGTGGGAGAATTTACGAAAGAGTTCGATGGAGTCGTCGTTAAGACGGAGATAGGCGGATTAAGGTATCTACCGATGCCTATTGGAGATCCTGTTCCGAGAATCTGCTAACCACCTCTCAAGATCTTCGTTAGAAATTCTATAACCTCATCTCCAGCTACCTTAACCTCCCTACTCAACCCTTCTCCAAAATCCCTGCTAGCTACTTGGATTCCGATCACATAGGTTGGGGCTTCGATTCCCACGATCCTGAAGATGGTCTTCATCGGGATTCTATGGGTGTATGCGTATGGCTCCTCGACATCCTCAAGCCTCACGACCCTTATCTCTCCAGGGATTCCATGAAACTCCACGGCATCTACCACGATTATGAGGCGAGGGTTAACCTTCTCCAATTCCTTGGCCGCATAATCCACCCTATCCTCAGCCACTATCACCTCGACCCCTCTAACGCCTCCTAAGAGGTTCTTGAGCCTTGATGCGACATACACCCCGACCCCATCATCCCTTCTAAGCGTGTTTCCAAGCCCTATGATCGCTATCGGTTTTTCGCCTCGGAGGTCCTCGATGATTCTCATCAAAGAGTCTCTCCACGCCAATCCATCGATAGCTTTATGGGCCATATTCTATAACCTTTACCGCCTCAAATCTCTCAGCAATAACTTCTAGTCTCCTCTTCACACAGCCTGCTCTAAAGCTGTTGAATGAGAGCATGATGAATGCGCATTTTTGATCGCGGTGAAATGCTAATAACTTAAATATCGCATGAATCTAGACTCTCAATAAGACCTTGTTCTCAGGCCCACTATACTCAGGCGGGCTCTCAGAGCTCAAGAGGCTATTCCAAGAGATCAGAGATAGAAATTATAGGATCGTCGGGCCGAGGCTTGAAGACGGTGTCATAAGGCTCGGCGAGCTTCAAAGCTTTGAGGAGATCCCATACGGAGTTGGCGATGTTCAAAGGCCGGGTTATTATAGGATTCGGATGGATGGTGGAAGATTTAGAGCTCCACTAGACTCTCCCAAGCAACTACTCTACCCTCCAGAATTGACCATCTTCAAG
>CAYVHW010000076.1:0-4697 GCA_964451435.1 uncultured Nitrososphaeria archaeon
CCCATTTCGGGTTACAGGGAAGGGCTAGCTCCCCGGCCCTACCTGCCGCCGCCATAAGTGATCTCGTTCATCGAAGATATAACTCTTGTCAGCCATTCATCGGCTTTTCACATCATTTCTTGCTTTCAGATCCTAAGAGGGATACGATTTTTATGGGGGGCTTCATGGATATTCGTGGAGAATAAATGATCTTGGATACGATGCCCGCCTTCCTAAATTATTGGAGGAATTATTCTGGTTTAGATCTGGAGGAGATGTTCGATGGATGGCTCCGATCATATATGATCCACTACCCCGAGCTCTTGATCAAGCAGCTTGGGAGTTGGGGGAGCTTAGATAAGGTTAGGGAGGTTATGGTGGATAGGATCTTGCCGAGGCTTGATGAATGGATCCATGATATGATTGAGGCTTGGATGAATATTAGAGCCAACGCGGAAGATGTATCCTCTAGGGCGCGCAGATCTCTAAAGACGGATCTCGACCCCATCATGGTTCTATATGTTGGTTCTGGATGTGGAGCTGGCTGGGCGACTATCATCTCAGGGAGACCCGCGATCCTCTTAGGTCTTGAGAATATCGCCGACCTCGGATGGATCTCGGAGGAGAGGATCAGGGGTTTGATTGCGCATGAGTTCGGCCACCTATACCACATGGAGCTTAGAGGCGAATGGGATAGATTCGAGGAGCTTGAGGAGGATCCATACTTCCAGCTATATAGCGAGGGATTCGCCCAATACTGCGAACATCTCATAATGGGTTATAGGTCTTGGCATGTTGCGGTTGGGGATGATTGGATCGATAGATGCTCGGAGAAGGCTGGAGACCTCGCCTCAAAATATCTGGATGATGCTAGGCGATCCGATGTTAAAGCATTCTATGGATCTTGGCTGGATGTGTGGGGGATAAAGCATGCAGGATACTTCTTGGGCCATGAATTGATCGATAGGCTTATGGCGGATAGGGATCTTGAGGAGGTCGCCCTCCTATCAAAGGAAGAGGTAAAGGAACTTGTGAGAGATTTTCTAGAAGAATTCTCCCGAATCTGATTTAAGAGCTAAACTCCTCCAACCCCTTCCCCGGTTTCCAGAAGACCTCGACGGCCCCCATCCTCCTTAAGAGCTGGAGGGTTCTACGGGTGAAGTCTTTGGGATAGCCTAGGTTCCGCGATATCTCCCCCATGGTCTTCGGCCCATTCCTCTTTAGGTAGATGAGTATTCTCATGTGCCTCGGGTCGCCGATCCTCTCAGGAAACTTCCTGAACCTCCAGAGATAGGCCAAGGACTCTCAATAGCATTGAACTGAATCGTATATGAGTCTTGGTGGAGTCGATCTTTATCGATATTATTCATGAATTTTTCTCCACATTTCTCTGGCAAGCTCCCCGTCATACATGTAGAGGTGTAGTAGATCTTTCGCCTCCTCCCTCCTAGCTCTATGCTCCTCGATGAACTTCAAGACCTTCTCGGTTAGGATCAGCTTCATCTCCCCGCTGAGGATCTTCCCAGCCCTATAATCCTCCTCAAGCTTCTTCAGCTTAACATCATCCGGCTCGAAGAAGAAGTAGAGCCACTGGAATGCCACATCTATTTCCGGATTCCCACCAAGCTTTCGATGGAGTTCGGCCGTGGGCTGGCCTCCCGAATAAGCTTTCCAAATCTTCCTCCTAATACTCTTCTCATCCTCGTGGAGATAGATTGCGGACTCAGGCCTACTCGCACTCATCTTTCCAACCGGCCCTGTAAGGGGTGGTAGGAACTTGCTGTGGATCGCCGCGGTCTTATAGAATCCGAGGCTCTCGGCGATATCTCTCTGCACCCTCCAGTATGGGTCTTGGTCGATGGCGCATGGTATTAGGCATCTCCTCCTCTCGAAGAGAGATGGAACTACTTGAATCGCGGGGTAGAAGCTCATCCCAATATTCGTCTGCATGTCGAATCCGAACACCGCTCTAACCCAGCTGAAGTTTATCTTCCTAGCAACCTTTAGGGCGAGTGGATACATGTTCCTGATGTACTCCGTGTCTTGGAAGATGAAGGTCTTATCGGGATCGAATCCAACCGCGATTATATCCAATGCATTTTCACGAGCCCATTTCCTAGTCTCTTCAAGGGTTAACCTCCTCTCCTCTTCGAGAAATTTCTCGTCATCGGTGAGTTGGATATAGACGTTGACCTTGAACCTGTCTTGAAGCCATTTCGTGAAGTAGAATGGTATTATGTGGCCTATGTGCATCGGCCCGCTCGGCCCCCTCCCAGTGTATAGGAAGAATCCCTTACCCGACTCCCAGTCATCCAATACCTTGTCTAGGTCTCTATGTGAGAAGAATATCCTCCTCGTTAGGAGGTGATGTTTCTCTCCGGCATCTCTTATGAGCCTGTTGAGGAGTTCATCATCTATTGGAGATGTTCCAAAATGCTCTATGAGCCTCGCATAATCTATCTTCCCCTCAACCCTCCAAGGGGTTACAACGAATTCATCAACCATTTTCCACATCTCCATTCATGGAGACCGGCGTTCAAGATGCTTAACAAGCCGCTCAGATATATATCTAATCTAAACGGTCTTAAGGGAGTTTACATGAAGATGTTTGGAGAGTGAATGAGCGAGCTTGAGCGATTTAGGGAGGCCGGCTTAATCTCTAGGAAGGTCAAGGAGGAGGCATATAGAATTGTAAGGGAGGGGGCGAGGATCTTGGAGATCTGCGAGACCCTCGAAGACCTCATCAGGAGGGAGGGAGCTGAGCCCGCCTTTCCATGTAATATTGGGGTGAATGAGGTCGCAGCCCATTACACCGCAACCTTGGGAGATGTCTCGATAATTCCTCCGAGGAGTATAGTGAAGATTGATGTAGGGGTCTCGCTGGACGGGTATATCGCGGACACGGCGATAACGATAGTCCTCGACCCGAGGCTTGAACCGCTTGCAGAGTCCGCTAGGATCGCTTTACATGAGGCTATTAAGGCGATTAAACCAGGGATCTCAACCTCTAAGATAGGGTCGATCATCCATAAGACGATCACCGGGATGGGTTTTAAGCCCATTAGAAATTTGACGGGCCATGAGATAAAGCGTTACAATCTTCACGCGGGGTTATCGATTCCAAACATCCCCACTAGGAGGGGTGAGAGGCTTAGGGAAGGCCACATCTATGCGATCGAGCCATTCGCCACCACCATGAGAGGAGCTGGAGAGGTCGTGTCGACGAAGACCGTGGCGATATTCAAGATAGATTCTGAAACGATTTTCAGAAAGAGGCTTAAGGATGAGGAATATCAGTTGGCGAAATTGCTGGCCGAGAGATTCGATAGCCTACCATACACTCCAAGATGGATAGATGGATTCGATAAATTTAGGAAGGTTCATGAGAGGATGGTTAGGACCGGGAAAATTCACGGCTACCCTGTCTTGGTCGAGAGGCTTGGAGAACCCGTAGCCCAATTCGAGCACACGGTCTACGTAAGCTCTAATGGATGCGAGATATTGACATAGGGAAAAAGGCTAAATATGGTTGGGCGAGGCTAGGTTGAGATGAATGTAGATCTCCTGATGTTGCTGAGGGAGACGATCTTCCTCTTACTCGCAATCCCCATGATAGTATTCAGTTTCAAATGCTTGGTGGAGTTGAGAAGGGGGAAAGTTGCCGCTTCAAGAATATTCTTGAGAGAGGAGGAGGTTTCGGCGGCTTTCAGAAACTTATTCCTCGCCTCAACCCTCGCGCTCCCAGCGTCGATAACCCTCTTCCTCTGGAGCATCTTCAAGCTTGAGCTACTCCGCTTAATCACGGCAATCCTATTCATAGCACTCATAGCATTCATCCTCATCTCAAGTTATAGGTTGAGAAAGGTGTTGGCTGGATGAATGAGCTTCTACTTAAACTCACCAGCGGAATAGGCGTCATACTCTCCACAATCTTCCTCTTAACCTGCTACAATCTATACAAGAATCTGCGGGATCGCCCAACCTACTCTCTTGGAAGGATGTTCTTGAAGAGGGAGAGCATCCTAGCATTCACCTTAATGACCATATGCTTCATCATATTCGCGGCGGCTAGGATAATCTCATACATGCTAGTTTTATGTGGGATAAGCGGAGCCCTTGAGATTGAGATAATAGCCACTGTTAGGGCTCCCATGGATCTCGTTGGAGCAATTCTCTTAGTGGTATCCACAATGATACTTTATTCGATAACTCGTAGGAAGGATTAGAATAACTTCGACTTCTTCTCCTTCTCCTCTTTAACGTAGATCCCGATTATCCTCATCTTATTGTGGCCACATTTCGGGCACTTCTCCTCAACTTCCTTAAACACGTAATCACCTTCCTTGAACGGCCTAGAGTTTATCGTTCCGCATTTCAAGCACTTCATGTGGGTTAAAGGAGTCGGGATCTTTTCAGCATACTTTCCCGGGATCATCCCCTCACATCCTAGGATTTTAGAATCAGGCCGCTTAAAATAAACCTAAGTCATCCCTATCCCGACCGTATTTCCTATTCCGGCGACTATTACCGTCGCGCCATCGCCGACCTTCTCCGAGATCAATTTCTTAACTCTTTCAACGACCTTTTCAGCCGCCTTCGCAATACTCTCTTTCATCGGGGTTATCGCCTCCGCTACAGACTCGTAGATCACGAAAGCGTATAGCGGTATTCCCTTGGCCTTTGAGATCTCCTCGATCTTATATCTCTCGACCCCGATT
>CAYVHW010000077.1:0-4613 GCA_964451435.1 uncultured Nitrososphaeria archaeon
CCAAGCTTCTTCAAGACGTTTGCGAATTTATTGACCTCCCTCCAGAGCTGATAGTAGGTTAGGGTTCTCGTCGTTCCCTCTTCACCTTCCCAGAAGTATGCGACCTTATTCTTGTTCCCATTCTTAAGATTCACGTCTAGGCAGTTATAGGACGCGTTAATAACCCCTCCAACAAACCATTTTGCGAACGGCGGATCCCAGACCAAGACCTTATCCCATCGCTTAAACCACACCAGATTCTCGGCTATCTCCGACCAAAATCCCTCAGGATCCTCGAACGCCCTCCTCCGAAATTCTCTCAGCCTCTCACCAAAGTATATTTTCCGCTCCTCCCCTTCCCCATGAACCTCTGAAGATGACTTCTCCTCACTCATGATTAACACCTTACCAAGGGAGACCTCAAGAAAAGCTCCTAAAAAACATTAGGTTGAGAAACAGGTTTTTAGCAGCTCATGAGATCTTCTAGGTCGAGGATGAATACTCGCCCTGTAAAGGGATTAGATCTAGGGATATGTTCGAGCTGTGGTAGGAGGGCTCCAATATACTTCAGGAGATACTCGGGGGTTAAGCTTTGCTCGACATGCTTTAAGGAGGACTTCATCAAGAGAGTTAGAAGAACCATATCGAGATACGAGCTCCTCAGATACGATGATAGGATATTGGTCGCGGTCTCGGGTGGGAAGGATAGCCTAGTCCTCTTAAAAGTCCTCTATGAGATTGAGCGAGACTTTCCAAGGTCAGAGCTCCTGGCCGCCCTAGTAGATGAGGGAATAGACTCCTATCGTCTAGATTGTTCAAGAATCTCAAGAGAGTTCGCAAACGCCTTAAACATAGAGTTACACGAGTTCTCCTTCAAAGACCTATATGGGTTCACGTTGAATGAGGTCGTTGAGTCTGGGGTCGCCGAGAAGCTTAAACTCTATCCATGCACGATATGCGGTGTCTTGAGGAGGAAGGCGCTCGTCACGGCTGCTAGAAGGCTCGGGGCCACGGTCATAGCCACCGCCCACACACTCGAAGACATCGTCCAAACATATCTCCTAAACCTGCTGAGGGGGGAGAGGAATATGAGACCCATAGGCTTGAGGAGGGAGGCCGAGAGTATCATTCCAAGGGTTGCGCCGCTTAGATCGACCCCGCAGAGGGAGATCGCCCTCTACGCATATCTCGAGGGAATCCCATTTCAGCTGAGGTCTTGTCCATACACCCATGAGTCCATGAGGGATGAGATAAGAAACTTCCTAGCCCTATACGATTATAGGTATCCTGGAAGCCTCTATGCCTTCCTCAGCACGTTCGAGAAGATTCTTGAGAGGATCCCGCAATCAGCCGAGGTCAATAGATGTGAGATCTGCGGAGAGCCGACCGATAGGAGGATATGTAGGGCATGTGAGATAGTTCTCTCGATAAAGGATCTTTTGAGGAATTAGAGCTGGAAGAAGCCGAAGGTCCTATAGGTGAATGCTATGTTTAATGCTAGAAGTGTAACGCATATCGAGGTCAATCCAATATTGAATGCTTTAAGCTTCCTCTCATCCCTTATCCAAAATTCGAGTAGGGAGCTTAGGAACAGGCTTCCATCTAGGAAGTATATGGGGAGCATGTTGAATATGGCGACGCCTAGGGCGACGAGCTGAATCCACCAAAACATCCTATATACATTATACTCAACCATCGGACCTCCCAAACCAATCCTCATCGGACGATAGTAATCTATCCTCTTAACACCTATCCCCCTCAAAATCCAGGCCATTGGCATGTTGATAGGCTTCTTCAACCTGTATGAGATGTCGCCTCTCATAGTCTCCACCGTGATCATATCCTCGGCGGTGATGTTTTGGAAGAGCGTCTCTCGATTCACCGCGACGCCGTTAACCCCAACTATAACATCCCCGACAGATATTTTCGTGGCATTCCCCTCAACCTCTAAGACTATCACCCCAGACTCCATTGGGAGAAATAATCCCATCATCAGGAACACTATCAGTAAGCCGACGACGAGGTTTGCGAAGCTCCCAGCCGCCGCAACCCTCATCTTGGTTTTGGGATGAGCCTTATTGAACTCCTCTTCATCGGGTTCAACGAATCCTCCGGGAAATATGAATGCTAGGAAGAGGCCTGTGGACTTCAACTTTATCTTCTCAAGCCTTGCCACAAGCCCATGCATCCCCTCATGCGTTATCAAGACTATTCCCAAGGCTAGTAGGATGTATGGTAGGTGCTCAAGCCTTATCGTCACCCCTATGATCAATGGAATCACTATGTTTTGGGGGCCGACCTGCTGGGGGGCGAATAGATATGTTCCAAGATTCTTTGCGAGAAAGCAGATTGAGAAGGCCATGAGGCCGAATCCTATCGCTACTCCAATATTTGAGAGAACTCTCCAGAGGAGGGGGAATTTATCCACTACCTTATCAAAGAAGTCTATGGCCTTCCTCGACCGCAATACAAATGCTAAGGGATAGAGTTTGAGATTGCCGAGATCCTCACGCGAGAAAACCTTCCTTAGAATCAGGTAAACTAGGAGCCAGCCCGCCGCCAACACCAATAGATATAGATAGATTACCATCACTCGGTAAATAGCTTAAAATTGATCAAGATAAAGGTTAGTAAGCTCTCACGATGAATTTCAATTAACTTCGCCACCTCTCTAGATCAGAGTCTTCTCAGTCTTTGCGTCGAATACATGTAGCTTCTCAAGGGGGAATCCCACCCAGACCTTCTGGCCTGGCGGGGGGATCTCCATCGCCGGCGGAGTGACAGCCTTCAATAGATATTCGCCAGCCTTGAGGTCGACGATTATATTAGATCCCATGGGCTCTATGACATATACGTCGGCTTGGAAGACCGAATCCGCTCTCCTCTCCTTCGATAATATCATGTGTTCGGGTCTGAAGCCTATGACGACCTCACTTCCAGACGCTTCCCTCTTCACGATCTCGCCCAGCTCTCTCTCAAGCTCATATTGGAAGAATCCGGCGTCAAGTATTATTCTCGAATCCTTCTCGACGATCGAGGCCTTGATGAAGTTCATGGGCGGGCTTCCAATAAATCCTGCGACAAATAGGTTCGCGGGCTTTTCATAGACATGATGGGGCTCGCTATACTGGAGTATCTTGCCCTTATTCATCACGGCGATCCTATCGGCCATGGCCATCGCCTCGGCCTGATCGTGGGTCACATAGATCGTGGTGATCTTTAGATCTCTCTGAAGCTTCTTGAGCTCGGCTCTCATATAGACCCTTAGCTTAGCGTCTAGGTTGCTTAGAGGCTCATCCATCAAGAAGACCTTTGGGGTCCTAACTAGAGCTCGACCCAAGGCGACCCTCTGCTGCTGGCCTCCACTGAGCTGCCTAGGCTTCCTATCTAAGAGCTCTTCAATCCTAAGGAGCTTCGCAACCTCCCTAACCTTCTTATCTATCTCGTCTTTCGGAAGCTTTCTCATCTTTAATGGGAAGGCGAGGTTTCCATAGACAGTCATGTGAGGGTAGAGGGCATAGCTCTGGAAGACCATGGCGATATCCCTATCCTTTGGTGGGAGATCATTCACCAATCTATCATCGATATAGATCTCCCCCTCGTCAGGGGTTTCGAGGCCGGCTATACATCTAAGGGTTGTGGTCTTACCGCATCCAGACGGGCCCAAAAGGATTATGAATTCACCATCTCTTACATCGAAGCTAACTCCATCAACGGCGATAGTCTTATCAAACCTCTTAACCAGATTGACGACTTTAACCTTACTCATCCTAAGTGTAGCTGGACGATTTTTTTAAAAAACTTTCCCTCAAAAACCGCCTAATTCCCCTCCTACAAGCCTTATTCGCCGTCTTTGCGAACCCCTAGCTTAAATTTAGATGGGGTGGCTTATGGAGAGAAAATCGTAAATAATGAGGTTTAAGAGATTTATGGTCGAAGGTTTAGCCCTGCGAGGTGGTTGGCCTTGGAGGGGTCAAGCTCTGAGAGTTGGGAGGAGAAGAGGGACAAGGCTGTCCAAATACTTGAGGCCGTGGCGAATGATGTCGGAACCCCTAGGAATATTAGGAGGGCTGCTAAGGCCGCCGCCGATGAACTATTTAACGAGAAATATACTCCTGCTGTTAGGGCTGCGAATGCTATAGAGATGGTCGAGGAGATAATCAATGACCCGAATATGCCCGTGTTTACGAGGACTCAGCTCTGGATGGCGATCTCGATCCTAGAAACCATCCGCTCGATGCCAAAGTAATCCATCGATATTCCCAAGCTAATAATCTCAGAACATCTTCATGGATTTGGCCATTTAAAGATTATATCTGAAACTTTGGATGATTGTGTCGCCTTGACGGCTCATAGGGGTAGAAGTAGAATAAGGTTTGAGATGACGAATGAGGATGGAGACAAGATAATCTTGGTGTTTGAGGGTAGGATTAGTAGGGAGAAGCTCATGCAGGTCGCGGACCTCATGGAGCTTTATGGGGGGCTCTCTGAATCCGATGGACAGGAACCCTACTTTGAGGGTAGTAAATTGGCTAAGCTCGCTAGGGTTATCTCAAAATATTTTCCAGCAACCTACTTCACATCCCGTGAAGCCGTCGAGGCATATATCTCCGAGTATAGGGAGCCGATAAGCC
>CAYVHW010000078.1:0-4589 GCA_964451435.1 uncultured Nitrososphaeria archaeon
TCGATGCTAGAGTTTCCAAAGCATCTTCTCGCCGCAATCCTCATCTCTCTTAAGCCTGCTTAGAGGCGTTTCCAGCCTCCTCTAGGAACCTCTTAACCTCATAGTATGCTTCAAGAGTCCCTATATCCCACCAATAGCCTTTAAGAACATATCCATAGACTGGTTCATGGCGATGCAGCCACTGGATGAAGAATCCTGGGCTATCTGGATTGTTTCCCTCCTCAAGATACTCATCCACCCTCTTGAGGCTTCTCTCTGGAAGCATGTAGACTCCTATGCCGACTAGGGTGGATGTGGGGTTTTCAGGCTTCTCGACGAACCTTATAATTCTCCCCTCTCGATCGATCTCGGCCATCGAGAGCTGTCTCACCCTATCGAGGTCGCCTATATCGTAGAGACCGACCACTGGAGCCCTCTTCTCAAGATAGAACTCCTTAAACCCTGTTAGGCTTGAGGTGAATAGGTTGTCTCCAGCGACCACCACGCAGTCATCCTTAACCTCGTCTAGGAGTCTCGACAAGCCCCTTATCGCCCCAAGCTTCTCCCTCTCCTCGCGGCTCGGCTCGACCCTAAGCTCCACATTTGGATAACCCCTACTCTCCAGCCACTCGATAAATTGGCCCTTAAACCTCTCATTCACGGCGACGAGGATCCTCTCTAAATCTAGTTCGAGGAGCCTCTCCATGATATAATCTATTATCGGCTTATCGCGGATCTTGAGGAGGGGCTTCGCGACATTTCTGGTCAATGGGTAGAGTCTAGTCCCATATCCCCCAGCCAATATAATTCCTATCACGTCGAGATGGGATCTACCCGCCAAAAAATATTTTTTCCTTGAGGTATGAGGGCTTAACGCCGCTTAGCTCTTAGTAGCTTACTAGTCTCGCCCCTAAGCCATTCTCATGAGGTAGCTCGATCCTCCCCCCATCCTTATAGGCGATTCCCCCGATTACAAGCTCCTCATCGATGAATAGCGGTGAATCTAGGTCTATGAAGGCGATGTTATCTTGGATGTAGGCTAGGCTCGCCGCCGCCGTTATCGAGATCCTCGTCTCTAAACCGCATCCAATCATACACCTCACCCGAGCCTCCTCGCAGAGATCGCTTATCCTCAACGCCGTTAATGGCCCGCCGCACTTCATCAGCTTAATATTCACGACATCCACAGCCCCGACCCTTATGAGCCTCAATACGTCTCTAAGATCCTTCGCGGATTCGTCCGCCGCTATCGGGATCTCGACCGATTCTTTAAGCACCTTCAACTCATCCACACACCAGTATGGGATGGGCTGCTCGATGAGCTCAACCTCAAGTCTCTCAAGCCTCTTCGAGATCCAGATCGCCTGCTTCGGGCTCCAGCCCTGATTCGCGTCAACCCTAATCCCTACATCGTATCCCAGATTATCTCTAAGCGCCTTAACCCTCTCCAGATCCCTTCTAGGATCTTCTCCGAGCTTAACCTTAAGAGTCCTAAATCCCCTATCGACAGCCTTTAGGGCTTCTTTGACGGCCGCCTCGACCGGTTGGAGGCTTATCGTGTAATCGGTCTCCAAAGACTCCTTAACCCTTCCCCCAAGCAGGTCTGCGAAGCTTAGGCCAACAATCTTCGCATAGAGGTCTAGGAGAGCCATCTCGACGGCGGCCCTACCAGCTGGAAAACCCCTAAACCTATGGATTCTTCTCAATAGCTTGTTTAGATCCTCCGGGATCTCTGCTCCAACGATGTAGTCTCTCAGCGAGTTTAGGAATTCTAGGCATCCAGCCAGATTTTCGCCTGTCACCTCCATGATCGGCGCGGCCTCCCCGAAGCCTCTATATCCGCCTGAAGACTCTATTATGATGAAGGCGTTCTCCGCTTCCTCCTCCTCTCTGAGAGCTGTTCTAAAGGGCTTCTTTAACCGGATATGCTTAGTGACTATCTCGATGGACTTCACCTTCTCCATGCTTTCCAAGAGCTTTAACGCGCATCTTATATATGAGAACTTTACCCGAGATTTAGAAAGGGCTTGAAGCCGATCATAAGTCTAAGGTTCTCCGACATAAATGGGGTGCTGAAAGAGGTATTGATCTCCGAGGATGAGTTTGAGAGGGCGTGCTCCAACGGGGTTTGGTTCGATGGATCATCGATAGAGGGCTTTGCGAGGAGATTTGAGAGCGACATGATGCTGATACCGGACACTTCATCCTACTACATGATCAATGGGATCAGAACCTATTTCTGCGATGTCTATAAGGCTGGGAAGCCATTCGAGGGCGATCCCCGAACCATCCTCAAGAAGATTCTAAAAGATGTTCGTGAAAAGCATGGGTTTAGACTTGTGGCAGCGGGAGAACTAGAATTCTACATACTCAGAGATCGTGAGCCGATAGATGGTGGAAGCTACTTCGATGTCTCGCCGAGGGATAAGGCGAATCTAATCAAGATAGCTATAGCTGAGAAGCTTTCCGAGGCGAAGATCGCGTGGAGCATGGGCCACCACGAGGTCGGCCCTGGTCAAAACGAGGTCGACATACTCCATGATGAGGGGCTACGAATAGCCGATAAAACCCTCCTAACGAAGAATATAATTAAGCTTGTATGCGAGGCCGAGGGATTGAAGGCATCATTCATGCCCAAGCCATTCTATGGAAAGCCTGGAAACGGCTTCCACATTCATCTAAGCCTTTGGAGGGATGGCGAGAACCTGTTCTATGATGAGGGCGATCAATATAGGTTGTCGGATCTGGCGAAGAACTTCATAGCAGGAATCTTTGAGCATGTCGACGCGATAACAGCAGTAGCGAATCCAACCGTGAACTCGTATAAGAGGTTTGGAGAGTTTGAGGCCCCGAAATACGTCTATTGGGGGATGAAGAATAGGGACGCCCTGATAAGGATCCCGGAGTTCGCGGACATGGATGGTGCGAGGATTGAGTATAGGGCGTCGGATCCATCGGCGAATCCATATCTCTTGTTAGCGGCGTTACTAGTCGCCGGACTCGATGGAATTGAGAGAAACTTAGAGCCTCCAAAATCGATAGAGGAGGACATCTATGAAAGTGGGTTGTATAGGAGGCTTCCAACCCTCCCGCCGAATTTGGAGAAGGCTTTAGACTCATTCGAGAGGGACTCGTTGCTTAGGGATGTCTTAGGGGTTGCTGGGGAGAACTTCCTCAAGCTTAAGAGGGAGGAGTGGAGTGAATACGCCTCTAGGAGGATAACGGACTGGGAATATGAGAGGTATTTCGAGGTCTGATCAACTCCTAACATCCATCTGACTCATGAATCACCTTAAGTAACTTAGCTAGCGGACTCATCCTTCATGACCTGAGACCTCGATTATCTTTAGCCTATCAAGCAGTTCAATGATCCTTATCGAAAAACTCGTGGATCTTCTCACACACATAGTTCACCTCATCATCCTTCAGGAACGGATGCATTGGTATGCTTAGACAAGTCCTGCTCAATTTCTCGCTCACCGGATATGATCCCTCGCGATAATCGAATAGCTTCCTATAGATCGGTTGTAGATGTATTGGGAGGGGGTAATATACTCCGCATTCAATCCCAGATTCCTCAAGCCACCTCTTCAATTCATCTCTTCTCTCGGTTCTTATCGTGTAGAGGTGGTAGACGGGCTTTATTCCATGGTCTCCGCGTGGGGGGAGTTTTATCTCATCTATGTCGGATAGGAGTTTATTGTATTTCTCGGCGATCTCCCTCCTCCTCTCATTCCACTCATCTAGATGTCTGAGCTGAATCCTGCCTATCGCAGCATTTATCGTGTTTAATCTAGCCGTGTATCCTATCATGTCGTGGACATATCTCGACCTTCTACCGCAGTCTCTCAGCTTTCTAACGACCTCCGCTATCTCTTCATCATTCGTTAAGACGGCCCCACCGTCCCCGAAGACGCTCATATTCTTAGTCGGATAGAAGCTTAGGCATCCTACATCACCTATACCACCGACCTTCCTCCCCTTATACACGGCTCCATGGGCTTGGCATGCATCCTCTATGACTGCTAGTTTCCGATCCTCGGCGATCGAGCATATCTCATCCATATCCGCCGGATAGCCGAATAGGTGGACCGGGAGTATGGCTGAGACCTCTTCGTCCAAGACCCTTGGAATCTCATTCGGGTCGAGGTTGAATGTATCCTCTCTAACATCTGCGAAGACCGGGACTCCACCCGCATGAATCACCGAGTTGGCGGTCGCTATGAAGGAGTATGGGGTGGTCACGACCTTCTTTCCAGCCCTCACCCCTACCGCGATTAGGGCGAATTGGAGGGCATGAGTTCCGGAGCTGGTCGTGACCGCATACTTGACTCCGAAGTATCTTGCAAGCTCCTCCTCGAACTTGAAGACGCTCTCGCCCATGACAGCCCTCTCATTCTGGAGGGCTTGGCTGACAGCCTCCACAACCTCCTCACTCATAAACTGTTTTACGAGCCTAACCCTCATCCCACGACATCAGAAGAACCTCATCTCCAGATTAAAGTATTCGGTGATAACTCTGTCTAAACAGCCCAATCATCCCTAAATGGCGGGTGGGAGCGCTGATCACTTAATAATGGTTTAGGCTTAATCGGATGCGGCTGGTGCGG
>CAYVHW010000079.1:0-4378 GCA_964451435.1 uncultured Nitrososphaeria archaeon
TCCCAATATAAGCTAATGGATCGGGAGATTTCATTATCTCCCTCAAAACTATCGTCGCATAGCTTCCAGGTGGGAGCGAGAGCTTTAGAAGAAGCTCATCCTCAGTATGGGACAATATTTCGATACTCCACCTAGGGACGATTATCGGCCTGAGAGTCCCCCTAGTGGAGGTCTCTGGAAGGGATCTAACCCTAAACATGTTAAGCTCTATGCCGAGCTCCTCCAACGCCTCTCTCAATACCTCACCCTTCCAGCTTCTCGGAATGTTTGAGAGATATCCTGGGACGGGTAGGGCTATCACCAATCTTCTCATCTTAAGGAGCCTCTTAACGGTCTCCAAGTTCTCCGATCTAACCCGAATGTATCTGTCTTGCTCAGGTCTTCCACCTAGAGTTAATGGGATCACGTAGTCTCCCAACTCTGGCTCCATCAACCTTCCCTCGGCCAATATCCTCGATAACGCCTTATTGAATGCTAGGGCGGCGACGGACTCGACCATAAGCCTTCTAAGCCTCAGTGGAAGCGTTCTCAACGCTCCAGCATAATCTCTAGGTTTCTCCACTAAGTATTTCATGATCTCCCTCTCATACCTCAAGCCCTTTGGAAACGTGTTGAGGGAGTCTTCTAGATCCCAACTCTTCCGAAGATTCATTCTCGCCAATCTATTCTCCTCTCCCTCAAGTGGGGAGTATGCTGATAGGAATGCTTTGACCGCCTCCTCAAGCCTATCCTCCATGATCAATTTCCCAACTATCGCGGTTATCGGCCTTGTTATACCGAATCTTTGATGGCCGTAAAAGTTTGGGACTCCGCGAGCCTTCAACTCCTCAACGCATCTCTCAACTTCATCGGCATCAATCCTGGCATGCCTAATTCTTATCTCAAATACATTCTTTAGAAGTGATCTAGAGGTAAGCTTGGATCCAGTATCTTCAACTGGCTTAACATCTATGATTTTATCGATCTCTAATCCATCGGGGCTCATGGCTCCCCGAGGCGTGGTTATGAATTGCCATGAGATGCTCATCTTATCCTTTATCCCGCAGAATCCTATCATCTTGGGCTTTACTCCAAGCGCTCTAGAGATTATTGATGAGGCTCTGATGGTGTCTATCCCAACCTTCTTCAAGACGCATAGAGTTAGGTCTCCATAGCCAGCCCTGTACTCCCTCCACTCCTCATAAGCTCTCCTAGCATCTAATCCATTAACTAGGATCTCCCAAGTCTTGAAGTCTTCTGGCTTCTCCTTTATCACGCCTCCGACTCCAATGGTGCTCGAAACATATCCTCGTATGCCTATAAACTCTTCAACAATCGATTTATCTAGTCGGCTCAGCGAATCCGTTGATAGATCCATGGCCAACACTCCTCTAGATCCTTAAAGTAGTTTAAGCCTTCCCGTAACCCTATCGACCAGCTCTGAAGGGGCGGGGCCTATCCCTAAGGCCGTGATGGTTCCGGCTGGAACCTCGGTTAAGCCTGCGTCCTCGACTATGGATGTTGGGAGTCCTAAAGACTTGGCTTGATCATGGAGTCTCTTAAGCTCTTCAAGCCCTGAAACCCTTAACACGACCTTCTTCTGCCCCTCCTCAAGCCACGCTCTAAACCATTCAGGCTTAATCCTCCTACATTCCTCGGCGGCGGAGACGGCTGCATGCGCTGCTTGAGCCGCTATCTTCCCAACGCTCATCCCCAGATCTACTCGAATCAATATCGCCTGCTTGTACGCGAATTCCATAACCCTGTCAAAAAACGTTTAATCAGAATAATTTAGAGATATATTGCGGTGAATGAGTTGAGGGTCTTACTCATGCCCCTAGCATCGAAGCTTAGGAGGTTCAAGGAACTCGACGATATCCTTAGGGGGCTGAAGATCCTTGTCGACGGATTATATGACTCCGAATCTTCTCCATCCTCTAGGGAGGAGGCCCGCCGCGAATCAGGGGAGTTCGACGCCGTGATAGCATTAGCTCTAACCGGCGGTATCGAGGAGATGTTGCTTGGGGTTGGGGAGGCTGAGAAGCCCTTAATCGTAGTCGCCCATGATCAGCTGAATAGCCTCGCAGCATCTATCGAAGCCTCGTCAAAGCTTAGAGAGATTGGTAATCCGAGCTGGATAATAGGAGCTTGGACTCCTGGGGCGAGAAAGAGGATAGAGTCTGTCTTAAGAGGGATCGAGGCGGCGTTAAGGTTTAGTGGGATGAGGATAGGGTTGATCGGGGGTATAAGTCCTTGGCTGGTCTATAGCAAACCTGATCCGAACTCCTTGAAGGAGCTCTTCGACATCGAGTTAGTCGAGGTCGGCAGGGATGAGCTTTACTCGAAATTTGAGTCATCGAAGGTCGATCGAGGTCTGATGGATAAGGTGTTGAGAGAAGCTAAACGCGTTGAGATCTCTGAAGATGATTTGGGAGAGGCTTTGAGAGTTTACCAAGCATTGAGGGAGATAGTTGAGGAGCATGGTCTAGATGCTTTAACGATTAGATGTTTTGATCTCATAGAGGATCTGGGGACGACCGCCTGCCTAGCCCTCTCCCTCCTCCAAGACGATGGAATCGTAGCAGGTTGCGAGGGCGATGTCCCAGGCCTGCTCTCGATGATCTTGGGAAGACTTCTCAGCGGCTCCCCAACCTTCCTCGCAAACATCTCGGAGATAGGCGATGACTACATCTCCTTAGCGCATTGCACGATAGCTTTGAGCATGGTCGATGAATATCATCTACTAACCCACTTCGAGTCGGGGATGGGCGTCGGGGTTTCGGGGAGGATATATGATGGAGGGAGGGTAACCTTACTGAGATTTAGGCCGGATCTTAGAAGGCTTAGAGCCATCCGCGGGACGATCCTAAACGGCAACCCATCTAAGGCGCTTGCATGTAGAACCCAGTTCAGGATCAAGGTGAGGGGAGATCCTAGGAAGATTCTCGAAGACCCGCTTGGAAACCATCACGTCATGGCCTTGGGAGATCTCGTTGACGCCGTTAAGTCGTTTTGCATGTTGAAGGGTATTGAGGCCGAGATTCTATAATTGATCACTTTTGCCGAAGATCTCCTTAAGCCTTTGAACTCCCCCGGATTTCTTAAGATACTCGGCGACGCTCCTTGACACGAAGTCTTCCCATAGATCTCCTTCAACGATCCTCTTCCTAATAGCGGTTCCCATCTCCACATCCCTCCGATAAAGCTTCGGCTCCCTCACCTCATATCCAGCCTCCTTGAAGAGCCTTTGAACCAGCGGATTATTCGTGTAGACTACGTGGAATCTTGGGCAATATGACTCTATCCTTGAGACCCATAGTGAGTGTTCCCCGACATCTGGAACCGGTATTATGAGTACCTTCGATAGATCAACCTCACCATCCTTTAGCATAAGCCTGATCATCTCGAACCTCTCACCAGCCGTGAACGGGTTCTCGAACGTGTGGCTATATTGTGAGCTCCCGATAACTATTATCAGCTCATCGCATTCCTCCAGCGCTTGCTTGATCGCGTGGAGGTGGCCTAGGTGCGGTGGCTGAAATCTTCCCACGAATAATCCTCTCCTCAACTCAACACCACTTCCATCAAGTCCCGATACGCGGTCTTGGTCAAAAAGATGGTCACAAATCTCTCAATAAACCTTTCCAAAATCGGCTCGACGTCGAAGCGGTCTCATCAAATCTTAGGTGAAGGGATTCTCCAATCCAATTCCTCTTATCCTGATGTGTGCTGGCGATCCAAGCCTACCGTCAACCTCGGCCTCGCATCCGGCCATGATCTTGCAGAGATCTATGCTCGTGGTTGTGTGGCTGGTCAATTCGGCAACCCTATACTCTGAAACTCCTTTCGCCAAGCAGGCCCAAATCACTAGCTGATCTCCTAGATGTCTGTCAACCGGGGCTTCAGCCTTAAGCTGCCTCAACAGCTCTTCAGCGGCCTCTCCCCCAACCCTCTCGGCGGGAACCCCCCTCTTCCCAAGGTTATCTGAGGCGACTAGGGCTCCAGACTTGAGCTCCGCCACTAAGATTATCCCGCATCCAGGGTCTAGGGAGCATAGCTTGTCTCCGGGTTGGAGGACCTGCCTCTCTATCATAACATCGTAGCCCTCGCTCGCCAAGATCTTCTCAGCGGACTTGGCCATCCTATCGACTATATGTGAGGGCAGCCTGCAACTATAGCTTAATCCCCTTATGACCTTGACTCCATCGAACCTCGTCAGCCTTATCGGGCTCAAGCTCTTAACGGGCTTCGACCTCGCCCTAACGATCCCACCGCCTCGTGGATAAAACCCCCTCCTAAGCAGTTGAACCTCGAACTCGCAGCCCATCCTCCGCAAGGTCGGTATCAAGACATACTCAAAGTATTCAATTGGAGGGGCCATGGGATTATTCGTCCCACC
>CAYVHW010000080.1:0-4336 GCA_964451435.1 uncultured Nitrososphaeria archaeon
CCAAGCCTCTCATTTCCACCGCCCTTACCCATGAAGTTTGAAGCTATGGCCGATGCCAATCTCCCAGCGTGCACCCCGCTCTCCCTAGCCCGCTTATTCGCTAGGATCAGTAGTGATGGCCTCTTCTCTCCATAGGATGCTATGAGGCATGAGGGCTCATCGACTTTCAATAGCTCGTCCGCGATCGTCAAGACGTATTCCCTGTCATGCTCGGGCTCATGAACGACGTATAACTTGATTCCTTGAACTTGTATTGGAGAGGATCTCAACTCCATTGCCTTAGCCTTGGCGGCCAAGCTCGTCAGCCTCCTAACGGTCTTCCTAAGCTCCCTCACCTCAGCCAACATCTCATCCAACCTCTTCTCAACCGCCTCTCGAGGAGCTCCAAGCTTCTCCGTAAACGATCTGATAAGCCTCCAATCCTCTTGGATATAGGGTAGGGCCGCTGGGCCTGCGGCGAAGATAAGCCTCTCGACGCCCTCCTGAATCCTCTCGGTCTTCAAGATCTTTATGAATCCAACGTCCTCCGTGTTCTCAACATGCAGTCCGCAGCATGCCTCCGCATCCCATCCAGGTATCTCCACGACCCTTATCTTGGCCGATGGAACCTCGCCGCCCTGATATAGGGAGAAGCCATATCTCCTCTCAGCCTCATTCCTATCCATCCACATGATCCTCAACGGGATCCTCATCCCAACGATTCTATTCGCCTCATCCTCCAATCTCTTAATATCCTCTAGTGTCAGTCTCTTGTGATGGCTTATATCCAGTCTCCCATGACTGGGCTCCTTCCTAGCCCCTGCCTGCCAAGCATGCCTTCCAAGAATTCTCCTCGCCGCGCCTATCAGGATGTGGGTTGCCGTGTGATGCCTCATGACCGCATATCTCCTCTCTAAGTCAACGAGTCCCTCAACCTGTTCCCCGATCTCTGGAAGTGGGCCGTCAACCCTATGAACGATCACCCCGCCGCTCAAAAGCTGGACATCTAAGACCTTACACTCGCCCTTAGAGTGCTTAATCCTACCGGTGTCTGAGATCGCTCCACCGCCCTCTGGATAGAATAGGGTTTTATCCAAGACTATGTATTCTCCATGAACTCCTAGAACCTTCGCGGCAAACCTAGACTCGAATGGATTCTCATAGTAGGTTTGCTCGGTTGCGGGCAAGTCCTTGAAGACCTCCTCCAATAGTTTCATCTGATCCTTCTCAACCTCAATCCTCTGGGCGCTTAGATGTCTTGAGGCCACGAGGCTGTAGAAGTTCTCAGGAGCCTTTGCCCTCATCCCAACCTTCTCCGCTATCGACTCGACTATGTCCGGGGTTACTCCTCTCTCGTCATAGACCTTTATCATGAAGTCTATTGGAACCTCGACAATTCCGCTCCTCTTCATGGATGATAGCTCCCTCTCGACATAGCTTGAACCCTTTGAGATCGTCTCCTTAAACTTCTCAACCTCGGTCTCGACCAGATCCAACACCTCATCCCTCATCTCCTTCAGATTCGGATACTCCTCGCCCCAATAGTTGAGCTGGAGATCCAATAGGTCTAGGAGCTTATCCTCATGGCCCATCGACATGAGAAGCCTATACGTCCTCCTGATCAAGAGCCTCGCCAAGTATCCGACTCTAACATTCGATGGGACGACCCCCTCACTCATTATGAACGCCATGGATTTGGTGAAGTCTAGGAGGGCGTAGACCTTCTCAAGGGGTTCGATCTCCTCGATAATTACCTCCAGCGGAATGCCTGATAGCTCCGAGATCTTCCTCCTGATATCCATGACCCTCATCTCGGCCTTTGGGACGACTAAGGCGGTGTATGGAGAATATTTCTCTAGGAGGCTTCTCTCCACCTTTGGAAACCCTATCAGCTTCTCAAGCCTTGGATACAATTCTCCATAGACTGCATCGAAGCAGCTTGGAGTTCCCTGACTCAGCCAAGCAAACCTCTCCATCCCATAACCCGTATCAACCGTTCTTATCGGGAGCTCGATAAACTCTCCGTCCAAGGTCTTGTATTGCATGAAGACTAGGGTTGCGAGCTCCAATCCATAGGATATCGTTTCGAGGCATGGACCAGCGTTCCCCCCACCGCTCCAAACCGCCTCCTTGTAGATAACCTCCTCCTCCGGGATCCCGAACTCTCCCGTTATGAACTCATGATAGTATTCGACGGTCTTCTCCTTCCAATAAACCTCCTTATCCGGGTAGTTGAATGCGTGATGGCCTCCCATCGAGAAGCATGTTAGATGCCTCCCAAAGGTTAAGCCGACCTTATCGACATCCTCTAGCCTGATACAGGGCTGGATTATGACGAGCGGGTTCGCAGGCGGTGGGGAGATCCCGGACGTGACGTGGGGTTGGAAGTCGGCGATGCTGGCTGGAACTAGGAATAGGTCGTTTCTCCACCTCGCCACCACCGGGTAGGGCGCTATGACCTCATGGCCCCTCTTCTCGAAGAATCTTAAGAAGATCTCCTTCACATCCTTGAAGCTGAATCTAGCCTTGGTCAAGGATCTTCCGATGAAGCTATATGGGACGCATGGAGACTCCCCACATACATCCCTATCCGGATCTAGGGTCCAGAAATACTCTCCACAATACTTGCAGCGCCTCCTAACATATCCCCTCTCCTTCAGGAAGTTTATCTCATAGGCGGCTGGAGGAAAGCTCGATTTCATCTATTGTCAAGAATCTTTGTCAAGGAGATTTATATAACCCTTGATCCAAGCAGATAATCCTTCATCGAAGGAGCAGTGAAACGCGGACCTCAGCCGAATAATGCGCTCAGCCCGGCTAAAGCCTCCTCCTTCTCCTCTTTCTTCTTCTCCTCCTTCTTTTCCTCCTTCTTCTCAGGCTTCTCCTCAGCCTTGGGAGCTGGCGCTGGAGCTGGCGCGGCTGGCATCATGGTAGCGGTCTTCAAGACCTCATCTATATTCACCTCTGAAAGGGCTGCTACGAGGGACTTGACCCTAGCCTCATCTGGATTTATTCCAGCCGCCGACAAAACCTTCTTCACATTATCCTCATCGACCGGTTTTCCAGCCCTATGGAGTAGGAGGGCGGCGTAGATGTATTCCATGGCTCTCGTGAAAGTTGTTAGGATGCCTACTCTTAAATCTTCCCACGCCGTCAAATGGCTTGGATCAAGCTTAAAGATCTTCAAGTCCAAGGAACCCTATGAATGAGATACATAGAGTTTAAGCCGATCTGGTTCGACTCGCTTGGAGCGAAGTCCGCCTGCACCCTAGTCAAGACACCCGACATCTCGATCCTGATAGATCCTGGGGTCGCCGTCATGCAGCCTAGTTTCCCAGCCCCTGAGGAGATGAAGGTTAGGTGGGCGAGGAGGGCTGAGAGGCTGATCAGGCGGGCGAGCAGGGAGGCGGAGGTGATCGTCATCTCACACTATCACTATGACCACTTCACGGACTTCGATGAGAGAATCTACCGTGGAAAATTGATCCTCGCGAAAGATCCAAATGAGTACATCAATGATTCCCAGAGGAAGAGGGCGGAGAAGTTCTACGACCACATCTCATCGAAATTCGGCGGGAAAAGGTTGGAGGAACTCATGAAGCCGAGGAGAGAGAAGACCTATCCAGATCCGATGGAGGATCTTCCGCTGGCCAGATCAAAGAGATATGGAGATTATGAGGAGAGGAAAAAGGAATTGCTTAAGCTGGGGGAGAGGTGGTTTAGGAAGAGGGTCGAGAATTGGAATAAGATGCGATTAATTCCGGAGATGAAGTTTAAGGGATGTGAGGTTAAGTTCGCGGATGGGAGGAGGTTTAAGCTTGGCGGAACCGAGATTAGGTTCACTAAGCCTCAGTTCCATGGAATTGAGTATGCTAGGGTTGGATGGGTCATCGCAACCACGATAACCTACAAGGATGAGAAGCTAATACACACATCGGATCTTGAAGGGCCGGTGATAGAGGATCAGGCTCAATGGATAATAGACGAGAATCCAGACATATTGATAGTCGATGGTCCAAGCACCTACCTGATCCCATACATGCTCAACCTAATCAACTTGAGGAGGGCGGTGGAGAACATGTGCAGAATAATAAGGGAGACCGACGCGGAACTCATCATCTACGACCACCACCTACCCAGGGAGCCGAGATATAGGGAGAGGGTGAGGGAAGTCTATGAGACCGCGGAGAAGGAAGGTAAGAGGGTTCTGACAGCCGCCGAATACATGAATAGGAAGCCAGCCGTCCTACTCTACACAAAAACCTCAACGAGAAAAACTTCGAGAAAGAGAAAGAGGTGATATAGCCCGGCTGGGATTCGAACCCAGGTCCCCGGGTATCTTCTCCGCGGCCAAGGA
>CAYVHW010000081.1:0-4323 GCA_964451435.1 uncultured Nitrososphaeria archaeon
ACGGTCCTCTTAATCGACAAGTTTACCGAGGCGGGGATAGATGGAGTGAGCTTCGGGACAAACGACTTAACTATGCTCATCCTCGGGATAGATAGGGATGACGCAGCGGTTCAGGAGATCTACGATGAGAGAAACCTAGCGGTCTTGAGAGCATTAAGCCACGTGATAAGGATCTGTAGGAAGCATGGGGTCACGACTAGCATCTGCGGCCAAGCTCCATCAAACTATCCGGAGGTCGTCGAGTTCTTGGTGAGGGAGGGTGCGACGAGCATCTCGGTGAATCCGGATAAGGTGGTTGAGACCAGAAACCTCGTGGCCATGATCGAGAGGAAGCTCATGCTCGACGAGCTCAGAGATCTAAGGGAGAGATTGGATAGATTGGAGAAGAATGCGGAGAAGAAGGTCTTCAAGTGGTCTCCAGAACTTGACTAAACCCCCAAAATACTTCCTCGAAATCGCAGAGCTAATAGCAAACCTATATCCAGATGCCGAGAAGATAGTCGAGGTAGGGGTGGGCTCAGCTCCCTGGACCCTCCTAAAACTTAAGGAATTCCTTCCAAGAACAACCTTATTGGCCGTTGATGCGGATCAAAGCTCCATAATGAGGCTTAGAGAGCTTGGATTAAACGCGGAGGTCGACGACATCCTCGATCCAAGAGTCGAATTATATCAGAAGTCGGATTTGATCTACTCGATAAGGCCTCCGATCGAGCTCATCGACCCCATCGTGAGGATTGCGGAAAGGGTTGGAGCTGACGCCTTAGTCTTCCCCCTATCCGAGGACTCATATCTCCATGAGTTTAAATCTCCTTGGAGTAGGGTGGATCATCCAAGCCTCCTAGCATTCATCTTAAAGCATGGTTAGATTTAAAAGGTGGATCTAGATAATCGTGAACTGGAGATGGGCAACGGAGAGTTCGCGGCGAGGAAGCTAAGGCTCAATCGGAAGAAGTTTAGATGGAGTCAGCGAAAATATCGAGTCAGGATGCTAAGGCTCAAGGAGAAGGTCGACCCGCTTGAGGGCGCTCCCATGGCTAGGGGGATAGTTATCCAGAAGGTTGGGATCGAGTCCCGTCAGCCGAACTCGGCGGTCAGGAAGGCGGTGAGGGTCCAGCTGATAAAGAACGGTAAGGTTGTCACGGCATTCCTCCCAGGAGACGGCGCCCTAAACGTCGTCGACGAACACGATGAGGTGATCATAAGCGGGATAGGTGGAACCCTTGGTAGGAGCATGGGAGACTTGCCGGGAGTCAGATATAAGGTGGAGCTGGTGAATGGTGTGCCGTTAAATCTCTTGGTGGTGGGGAAGGTTAAGAAGCCTAGAAGATAAATCACAGTAAATGCTCGTAAAATTCTCTCGGACTCAGCTCCTCAAACTCATCTGTTTGCTCAACGATATGCTTTCTTATATCTAGGCAGAGGTCGCATTTCGAGATATATCCATCCGATCTCTCCCTATATCCAAACTCCTTAACGGCGAAGTCGTAGAGCTCTCCCAAATTCTTCATCAACGCTCTTAGGATCGGCCTATCATCTAGGTCTACTCCATCCTCGATCAATTGGTCTAGGTTTCTTGCGTCGCCGAGGGAGATCCCTCCACAATATCCGGTCATGTAGTTCCCATAATTGTCTATGTGGACATGCCAATCTCTAAGCAAGCTATCCCTACACCTCTCCTTGAGGAATCTTTTAGCGGGATACTTGTGAAATAGATTTCTAAGCCTATAACATGCCCTCCCCATCGGGATCAGCTCCGCAAAACCCAACCATCTAGCCCCACCCATCCTCAAATATTCTTCAAAACTCAACCTATCCCTCAGGTTCATGCGCTTGAATAGATGATAAAATAGTTCTTGATAGACCATTAGATTCTCTCCAAATATCTGCCGACTTATCTCAACATCCCTTACTATCCTCTCGAATGGGACGTGCTCGACGAGAAATGGATTAACGCTAACCAATATCCCATCGAGACCCGCATCCCTCAAGGTCTCCAACCTCCTCCTAGTAGACTCATCATCAATACACCAGAAGGAGTTCGTCTCGACGAAGATGGAGGGTATCCCCAGATCTTTCGCCATCTTAACTCCCTTAACAAGCAGGTCGAAGTTCAGAAGAGGCTCTCCGCCGGTGAAGTGGAGCCCATAATTTATCCCAACCCTATCTCGGCCAAGTGGGCTCGGCAGGATCTTATCGGAGAGCTGGGACAAGATCCTATACAAGTCGTTCTCGGAGATCCAGTCGCCGCTCCACTTAGGTGAACAGGCATACATGCAATGCCTACACTCCCCAGTACATCTATAGGATAGGATTATTCCGGCTGAAACGGGTTTAGGCGGGATAATTCTCTTCAACCCTTCTCATCCCACCCTCGATAACCTGTCTCATGAATCTTTAAGCATATTCTACTGGGTAGGGTTTAATTATCCCCTCAAAGCTAGTCTAAGCATGGTCTTAGTCTCCCCCACGATCCTCAAGAGGGAGGTTGAAGGTCATCCAATCCTAGAGAAGGCTTTGAGGATGTTGGAGAGGAGTCAGCAGATTCAAGCATATCTCTCGATGGCGAACGTCATGGCCGTTCAAAGACTACTCTACAACGATCATGGGCCAGTCCACTCCAGAATCGTCGCGGGATCGGCTCTAAGCATCTTGAACATCCTCATGGACAGGGGCTTCATTCCATCCGTCATCAGAGATGGGGTTGGGGATGAGGAGGATTCTAGGCTCGTCGTGATGGTCGGAGCATATCTACATGACATAGGTAATGCAGTTCATAGAGAGTTTCATAATCTATCTGGGGTGGCCTTGGCGTCAAGATTCCTCCCAAGGATGCTCAATAAGATCTATGGAGATCCCGTGAAAGCCTATAAGATCACCTCCGAGATACTCCACTGCATATTCTCACATGATGAGAACATCAACGCCCTAAGCCTTGAGGCGGGGGTCGTGAAGGTCGCGGATGGAGTGGATATGGCGGGTGGGAGAGCTAGAATACCATACAAGCATGGAAAATCGGATATACATGCCCTATCAGCCCTCGCGATCAAGAAGGTTGAGATAGTCGAGGGAGAGCCGAATGAGAGACCCATCAGAATAGTCGTCGACATGGAGAATGAGGCTGGAGTCTTTCAGATAGAGGAGGTGCTCGGGAAAAAGATAATGACATCAGGTTTATCGAGGTTCATCGAGATAGAGGCATTAAAGCAGGGAATGAGTTTCAAGATAATCAGATTTGATTAAAGAAGAGTTTGATGAGTTGAAAAAGGCATTTGTTTTAATCTTATCTTTGCTTAGCTTACATTAAGAATTAATGTAAGAGATTACAAGAGTTCGCCCGCCAGCACACGTTGTATAGCATTCGCCCAGTCTTGAGGATTACGAACTTCAAATGCAGGATTCTCAATTCCAGTTGCGTCTTCCATCGAAACAATCAAGACATTGTATTGTTCCTTACTGAATAACCCAGGTGGTGCGTTCAAGGTTCCTTTTCTCCTAACACGGGTCTCAATCGCTGTACCTAGCACCTTCTCAATTGGGATATTTATTCTGATACCCTTTATATGATATTCCGTCTTCTTCCTAAGGAATCCGACCTTAACGGTCTCCATTTCTATGAAGAGGAACCTCTTATTTGTAAGGACTAGTCTGCCGAACATGGGATTACCATATCTTGTATGGCCACTATGATAGACAACGCCCATCTCATCCCTTAGCGCCTTTTCGCCAGGTCCTAATATTAAGGACATGTCACTCTATACTATTAGCTTGTATATATGTCTTACTATCATTTTCCGAAGAAAAAATATATTTTAAAGCAGAAAATATACGTCTTTCTGAGAATTCTTGAGCGAGCAATCCGTCCTTAGATGTCCTAATTGCGGAGCGGTCTATAAAGGAGAAATCCCCGAATGGGTTCAACATGTTAAATGTCCGTACTGTGGTGCGGCGATTAAGGTATCGAATGACGCGTCTAAGGTTCAAGTGATAGTTGTGGATAGCAAGGAAAAATTGCAGACATTTAAGGAGAAAAAGAGATTTAACCGTAAAGATTTTTTTGAGTTCTTACAGATGAAAAAGGGGTTAAAGTCGTGTGATTACATAAGCGGAATAATACAGTTAGGTAATCTAAGAGTTGAGGTTACTGAAGCTGGACAAGTTATAGGTCCGCAGTCGTTGAAGAGAATGGTTGAGAGATGGATAGCCGAGTATTTGGAGATATTAAGATAAAGCCTTCACTAAATCACCTTGAGGCGAGGGCTATTCTCTCGAGCTCATTCTTCTTCCTAATAGCGAAGCTCTTCGAGTCATTTGAGGCGGCGAGGA
>CAYVHW010000082.1:0-4174 GCA_964451435.1 uncultured Nitrososphaeria archaeon
CGGCCCTCGGATCCCTGATTTTAGGGGTGAGCCTCTCAACGGTCTCGATGTTATGGGCCACGACATCAACGCCCGACTCAACCACCATCTTCAGCGCATTTAGATCGTTATTGAAGTCCGGGATCAGCACCTCTACGATTATGTCGGGACAAGCCTCCTTTACCAACCTAACAGTCTCAGCGTATATCGATGCACCCCCATTCTCCAGATCATCACGGGTCACCGACGTGAGAACCACATAGTCTAGATTCAGCTCCTTGACGGCCTCCGCAACCCTCCTAGGCTCATCCCAATCTACATATCCGCGTGGATTACCCGTCTTGACCGCGCAGAACTTGCATGCTCTGGTACACGTATCTCCCAACAGCATGATGGTAGCGGTCCCACTCCCCCAGCATTCAGAGATATTTGGGCATAGAGCTTCATCGCAGACCGTGTGAAGTCTATATTTGCGGATTATGGATCTGACCCTCGAATAGATTTCACCGGCTGGAAGCTTCACTCTAATCCAAGGAGGCTTTCTCAAAGGTTTCATTCACGTACATGGCAATTCCCTTAAAGATAAATCTAGCCTTATGTAGAATAAATGCTAAATAGGTGGATCTCATCATATATCCCCGAATATCGGGTGAAGATGTATGATATTGATCGAGGTTAGATGGCATGGAAGAGGTGGCCAAGGAGTCGTCACCGGAAGCAACCTATTGGCGAGGGCGATGATCTCTGAAGGAAAATATGCTCAGCACTTTCCAGAGTTTGGGCCTGAGCGAGCCGGCGCGCCCGTGAAAGCCTATACTAGGATCTCCGACGAGCCGATCGAGATCCACTGCGGAGTCTATGAGCCTGACATGGTGATCGTGATAGATCCCATGATGTCGAAGAATCCTCAGGAATACGTCTATGGATTAAAGAAGGGTGGCGACATATTCCTAAACCATCCAGGCGGAGATGAGGAGATGGTTAAGTGGGCGAAGGACGCGGGCTTCAAACTCCACGTCCTAGATGCCAGGAAGATCTCCTTAGAGGAGATCAGTAGAGAGATCTATAATGTTCCGATGCTTGCAGCGATGTTGAAGGTGAAGAAGCTCTGCGATCCATCGACCCTTGAGAAAGTCTTGGCTCAAAGGTTTTCGGGGAGGGTTTTAGAAATGAACTTGAAGCTCGTCAGGAGAGCTTTTGAGGAGGTTGAGACCCTTGTCGGCTAAGAGTGAGGTCCAGAAGGTTTTGAGGGGAGAGTTTACCTATAAAACTCTGCCGATGTCCGCGATGATCCTATCGCCTCCAACGTCCCCAGAGTATAAGACGGGTATATGGAGGGTTAAGAAGCCCGTGATAGATGAGTCGAAGTGTATAAGATGCCTCCTATGCTGGGTATATTGCCCAGACATGGCCGTCATAAGATTGGAAGACGACCACGTGAAGATCGACTACGACTACTGTAAGGGATGCGGAATATGCGTCTCCGTCTGCCCGGTTAAGGCGATAAGGATGGAGGAGGGATGAGAGAATGGCTCAAGTTGAGAGACTAGCCTTTATGGGAGATGAAGCCGTAGCATACGCCGTAAAGCAATGCAACGTCGACGTGATAGCCGCCTACCCGATAACACCCCAAACCATAATAGTCGAGAGGCTGAGCGAGTATGTTGCGAATGGAGAGCTCGACGCCGCATTCATACCGGTTGAGAGCGAGCACTCAGCGATCTCAGCCTGCGTCGGCGCATCCCTAGCGGGGGCGAGGGTCTATACATCTACATGTAGTCAGGGTTTGGCCTTGATGCATGAGATTCTTCACGCCGCATCCAGCATGAGGGCGCCTATAGGTATGACGATTGCCAATAGATCTCTTAACGCCCCGCTCAATATACATTGCGAGCATGGTGATGTTATGAGTGCTAGGGATACTGGATGGGTTCACCTATTCGCGAACAACGTTCAGCAAGCATACGATCTAACCTTCATCTCATTCAAGGTCGCTGAGGATTCTAGAGTCCTCCTACCGGTCTCGGTGAATATAGATGCGTTCGTGCTATCTCACAGCGTCGAGCCGATAACTCCGATAACGGATGAGGATGCGGAAAAGTATCTCCCACCAAGAGAGTATGAGTATCCTATAGATCCTGATAGGCCGATAACCTATGGGACCATGGCCCTCCCAGACACCTACATGGAGTTCAAGCTACAGTTCAAGGAGGCTTTAGACAGGGTTCCAGAAGTATTCGAGGAAGCAGTCAAGGAATATGAGAAGATCAGTGGGAGGAGATACTGGTATTATGACTCGTATGGGATCGAGGACGCCGACGCTTTAGTCATAGTGCTCGGATCAACATATGGAACCCTGAAGACGGCCGCCAAGAAGCTTAGGGCCGATGGATTGAAGGTTGGGGTGATGGGATTAACCATGTTCAGGCCGCTGCCCGAGAAGGAGCTCGTGAAGGTCTTGAGAAATGTGAAGGCGGTTGTCGTCATGGATAGGGCGTATAGCTATGGAGGGCTCGGAGGCCCACTCTACACCGACATAATCGGAGTCCTATATAGGAACGGTATAAGGATACCGGCCAAGAACATAGTCTACGGCCTCGGCGGAAGGGACTTCAAGCTAGATGAGGCTGAGGCTGTTCTCAAGATGGCGGAGAAGGGAGCGAGGGAGGGAGGATTCGACACTCATGTAGATTGGTGGGGGGTGAGGAGATGAGCGAGGTCAAATACTTCAAGACCATAAAGGAGATTCCGAGAGAGGATAGGTTCGCTAAAGGCCATAGGCTTTGCGCTGGATGCGGAGCAGCGATAGCGATGAAGCTCGCCATGAAGGCCGTTAGGGGGCCGACCGTAGTGGTCAACGCCACTGGATGCGTTGAGGTCGCGACCACATGCTATCCATACTCTGCTTGGGCCGTCCCATACGTCCACGTGGCTTTCGAGAATGCGGCGGCGGTGGCCTCGGGGATAATTGAGGCTGATAGGATCCTGAATAAGAAGAGGGGTTGGAAGCTATACGATGTTATAGCGATCGCGGGAGATGGCGGGACATTCGATATAGGGTTACAGGCCCTCTCAGGAGCCTTAGAGAGAGGCCACAACCTCCTCTACATCTGCTACGACAACGAGGCATACATGAATACCGGGATCCAGAGATCTGGGGCGACCCCGCTCGGAGCGGCGACCACTACAAGCCCGGCTGGAACAGTTATACCTGGAAAGCCTCAGAGGAAGAAAGATTTGATAGCGATAGCGGCCGCCCATAGAATCCCATATGCTGCCACGGCGAGCATAGCCCACCCAATAGACTACATGAATAAGGTTAGGAAGGCTTTGGAGATCGAGGGGCCGAAGGTCATCCACGTCTTGGCCCCATGCGTCCGAGGCTGGAGATATAGTCCATCCGATACGATAAAGCTCGCGAGGCTCGCCGTCGAGACCAGATACTTCCCAGTTTATGAGGTTGAGAATGGGAGGGTGAAGATAACGATTAAGGTCGATAGGCCGAAGCCCCTCGAAGAGTTTCTAAAGCCTCAGAGGAGGTTCGCTCACCTACTAAAGCCCGAAAATGCCCACATCTTAGAGACCTTGAAGAAGAATGTTGAGGAGAACTGGGAGAGGCTGGTCAAGCTGGAGGAGAGCGGGGTAATCATCTAACCTCAATATACTTTTTAACACCCCAACATTTTTTGATGATGATTTGAGCGAGACCTTCATCGTGGTTTGGGAGGGAGTCGAGGGAGCTGGAAAAACAACCCTGATGAATGAGGTATGTAACTCTCTTCGCGAGATGGGCTATAGGATCTTAACCTATAAGACCCCGAGCAAGACCAGGACCGGGAGATTCGCGAAAGAATACGGAAATGAGCCCATGATAGATAGCTTGACTAGAACCCTCCTCTTCCTAGCGAATACGAGCGACGACTCGAGGATCATGAAGCGGGAGATCGTGGAGAACAATCCAGACTACTACTTCATCGATAGATACTATCTCTGCTCAATAGTCTATGGATTCGCATACTCAAAGTTGATGGGCGCAGAGGTGGATGAGGGAGACTTCATCTCATTCCTAAGCCTAGTCGAGAAGCTCGGCGAGAAGATCTTCATAAAACCAAACCTCTACATAATCGTCGACGTGCCCGAGGAATATAGGGTCAAGAGGATAGATCGGAAGGGGGCTGAGAAGGGGTTGGAGGGG
>CAYVHW010000083.1:0-4170 GCA_964451435.1 uncultured Nitrososphaeria archaeon
TCAAGTGCTGTTTAAGGGCATAAGAGGTCTTAAACGTCCTCCCGCAGACCCTACATCTATACCCTTTAGAACCCATCTACCTCCGCCGCCTCAAAACAACCCAATAAATCAGGATAGATAAAGATTTCACCACAGAAGATAATATCAAACAGCCAGGTCTAGCGGGCTCCGATTCCGATGAACGCCATTAACTCATCCAAGGCTTATCAAATCATAGAGTGTAGTAGGATATAGTTGGGTGGGGGCGCCCGGATTTGAACCGGGGATCTCCGGGTCTCTGCTCCGACCAGCTTACAAGGGATCTGGAGCCCGGCGCCGTAGACCTTCAGCCCCATTCTTCATGAGTTGGCTGGGCCACGCCCCCTATCTCAAGAATATTAGATTTGGGGAGCCGTATTAAACTTTTCAAGCGAAGTCTTCTAGGATTTGCTGTTTACGGTAAAGGTGTTCCCCCGATATGTCGTGGGGAGCGGTCTTAAATTAACGATCTTGCGGATAGGAGGTTGGCTAAAATAGCGGATGCAACCGTTTATGGGAGGATTCTTAGAAATGGTCTCGGTGATAGTCGCTGAGAAGCCTAGCGTGGCCAAGAGGATTAGAGAGGCGATCAAAGCAGAGAGAGTTTTAGTCACATCTGTTAGAGGCCACATCCTCGACTCAGAGTTCCCTGAGGGATATGGTTGGAGGGAGTGTAGTCCATCGAGGCTCTTCGATGTCCGAGAGTTTAGGGATGAGGTTAGGGATATGAGATCGGTTGCTGAGCTGAGAAGGATCTTCAGAGACGCCGAGCTACTCATAATAGCCACCGACAACGACTCCGAGGGAGAGCTGATCGGAGCCGAGATCCTAAAGATCTGGAAGGAGGTTAGGGGCGATGCGCCGTATAGGAGGATGAGGTTCAATAGCACGAGCTATGAGGAGCTTAGGAGGGCTTGGAGGAATCTAGAGGATGACTTGAACTGGAGATGGGTTATGAAGGCGTTGTTTAGGCAGAGGTTCGACCTAATCTCTGGAGCGGCGTTCACGAGGCTCCTCACACTCGCGGCCAGAAGACATGATAGAAATGTGAGGTTGATCAGTTGGGGATCGTGTCAAGCTCCAACCCTATGGTTTGTTGTTAGGCGTGAGCGGGAGCGGATGAGCTTCAAGCCAAAGCCGTTCTGGATCTTGAGGGCAATCTTTCAGAAAAGCTCTGGGGAGAGGTTTGAGGCCGAGAGCGATAGGTTCTGGAGCCTTGAAGACGCGAAGAGAGCGTATCAAAGAGCCCGATCAACTCCCTATGGGGTCGTTAAGAGGTTTGAGGAGAGGCTCGTCAAGATCTTGAGGCCGACCCCGCTTAGAACCGATGATATGCTCAGAGACTTGGCGAAGATCACTGGACAATCTGCTGCAAAAATACTTCAAGTTGCTGAAGACCTATACGCCGAGGGATTCATCTCTTATCCTAGGACTGAGACGAATAGGTATAGGCCTGGATTCGATTACGATTCTCCGCTTAGAGCCGCGGTCGAAGGGCTTGGAGTAACCCCACCATCTATCGAAGCCAAGCCTAGGCAGGGGAGGAAGGATGATGGAGCGCATACGCCGATCTACCCGGTCATGGCCTATAAGGGGTCTGGAATCCATCTAACCGTCTGGAGCTATGTTGCCAAGAGGTTTCTGGCAAATGCATTTTATCGGGATGCTTTGAGGAGAGAGAGGAGCGCTGAGCTAGATCTGGCCGGGATTAGGATGAGGGCGGCTGGATCGGAGCTCGTTGAGCCTGGATTCTATGAGATCTACGACTACTTCAAGCCATCGGATAACCCGATTCCAAGGCTTGAGGACGGCGAAGAGGTTAAAGTGGTCTCGCTGAAGCTTCATGAGGGGAGGACGAGGCCTCCGAAGAGGCTCACCGAGTCGGATCTCTTAAAGCTCATGGAGGAGAATGGGATAGGGACGGACGCAACTAGGGCATCTTTCCCAAAGCTCATCATGGATAGGGGATACGCCGTTAAGAGGGGGAAGGTGTTTAAGCCGACGGATCTCGGGCTGAAGCTCATCGAGGTCTTGGAGTCGATAGACCCGAAGCTAGTAACCCCTGAGACTAGGAGGAGGATCGAGGAGCTCATGGCCATGATCGAGGCGGGCGAGATAACCTATGAGAAGGCCTTGGAGAGAGCCGTTCAAGAATACAAGCCACTATATCTCGAATTGGAGAACAAGATCTCCTCGGAAGCAATCAAGCTCGCATCAGCCAAACATAGCTGACCCATTTTCTAGAGATCTTAAACCATAACTGAATCAAACATCACCTAGAAACACCATACTAAACGCGCATTCTTTTGTCGATCTTCTCGCATTTTTCTAACTTGAACGCAATAACGCCATCCTTCAATCCTCTCATTTGCTTCTGAATTTCAAAATCCTCACCAGATCCATAAAACTATACCGGTGAAGATTTGCGGGGGGTGGGATTTGAACCCACGAACCCCTATGGGACAGGGGCTCTCACCCATTTTTCATGGATCCTGAGCCCTGCGCCTTTGACCAGGCTTGGCTACCCCCGCTTTTCTCCCATTTTTATCCGCTTTTTCGGCCTGCTAATAAGATTTAAGGTAGGTTTCCTCTTTTTCCTCGATGGCGGGTGGAGTTAAGAGGAACGTCGTTTACCTGATTCTCCTGATTATAGGATATGTTGGATGCTCGATAATAATTGGAGAGCTATCTTGGATAATTCCAAAAGACTATAAGGTCTACATAGATTATGGCTTAACCCTGGGCTTCGGCTACCTGATAATCTCCTCGATAGCTGGGATAATCTACTGGATAATTAGGGTCGAGTATGGCCACCCAGCGGCCGCGGCTCTTAGGAGCACCGTTAGGGTGCTGGGGCTTGGAGCCTTGGTGGCGATGGTGGTTGGAGCATTATCCTCTCCTGGAGCTGGATTGGCCTTAGGAGGATTCATGGGGATGGTCGTAGGATTCGCGTCTCAAAAGATCATGAGCCAGATCCTATCCGGGATGATGATCCTCCTAATCAGGCCGTTCATGATAGATGACCGCGTCGAGGTCGCCGGGGTTAAGGGAGTGGTCGAGGACGTGAGCCTACTATTCACGACCCTGAGAACGGATGACAATAAGCTAATCCTATTGCCGAATAACAATGTCCTCGGATCGAAGATCGTCAAGTATCCGGAAAAGATCGAAGGTGGTTGAAGGGTCTATCCATCGCGCCTAAACCCTAATAGCAATCTTCCCCAGTTACTTGATCGCGATTTCCTGAAGGTGGAGGTCGAGTTTCTCCATAAACCCTTTCCATAATTGTGGATAAAAATGGCTGAATGCTGTGAAGCCTCTAGAAGACGAATTCGGTGTGAAAAAGGCTTTCGAGGCTCTCAAAGCCTTCACGACAATACTAAAATTTAAAAATTATAGGCTAATCGTTGGAAGCATGTGGCGGTGATTAAGGGATGGCTACAACCATGTCCGATCCATCGGTAAACGTTATGCCGAGCCAATTCGAGAGTCTCGCCCTCTGGGGGATAATCTGCGTCGCAGTCGCCGCGTTAGCATACGCGGCCACCCTAGCTTGGGAGATCCTCAGAGAGCCTAAGAGCTCTAGCTCTGAGCGGATGTTAGAGGCGTGGAATGCGATTAAGGATGGCGCGAACGCTTATCTTAGGAGGCAGTTTAAGTCGATCAGCTATGTGATTGGAGCGCTCGCCATCGCCCTCTACATATCAGCGCATGTCGCTGGAGCCCCCCTATCCATATCTTTGGGGAGGGTTGCCGCATTCCTCATGGGAGCGTTCTTCTCCGCGATGGTCGGATACTTCGGGATGAATATAGCTATCCAAGGCAATATCAGGACGGCGATATATGCTGGGAGAGACTTTAGGAAGGCTCTAAGAATATCGTATAGGGCTGGAACGGTTACGGGGATGCTGACCGACGGCCTCGGCCTCCTAGGAGGAACCCTGATATTCATCACCTACCTAACACAAGCCCCGGAAGTTCTTCTAGGATTTGGGTTCGGCGGAACCCTTCTAGCTCTCTTCATGAGGGTCGGCGGAGGAGTATATACTAAGGCGGCTGACGTGGGCGCAGATCTCGTCGGCAAGGTCGAGAAGGGAATTCCGGAGGATGATCCTAGAAACGCCGCGGTCGTGGCGGATCTAGTTGGAGACA
>CAYVHW010000084.1:0-3776 GCA_964451435.1 uncultured Nitrososphaeria archaeon
GCGATCCGAAAGAGGTTGAGAAATTCTTCAACGAAGCCATAGAGGCTGGATGCGAGGGACTCGTGGTCAAATCTATTGGACCTGAATCGATCTACAGGGCAGGTGCTAGGGGCTGGCTCTGGATAAAGTTGAAGAGATCGTATAAGAGCGAGATGACGGACACCGTTGACCTAGTTGTGGTGGGAGCATTTCACGGCAGAGGTAAGAGAGCCGGAAGCTATGGAGCCCTGCTCATGGCCGCCTATAATCCAGATAGAGATGTATTCGAAAGCGTTTGTAAGGTCGGCTCAGGATTCACCGACGAAGATCTAGCGAAGCTTCCAGAACTCTTAGAACCTCATAAGATTCCGCACAAGCATGCTAGAGTTGATTCAGGGATGGAGGCGGATGTCTGGTTCGAGCCCAAAATAGTCTTGGAGATACTTGGAGATGAGATAACGATAAGCCCAATCCATAGATGCTGCTGGGGAATGATCGCGGAAGACGGCGGACTCGCCATAAGATTCCCGAGATTCACCGGGAGATATAGATTCGATAAATCCCCAGAGGATGCAACCACGTCGAAGGAGATCCTAGAGATGTATAGAACCCAGCTGAAGAAGCTCGCTGAATGAATCACCTCGACGCATCCATCCCAAGCGTATAGCTGATTACCGCGATTAGCTCAACCTCATTAACTCCGCCTGTTTAAGATGCTGTTGACCATACCCTCTGAAACTCCTTCTCATAGCTTTTCGCCAAGCTTCTACTCATCAAAACTATCACGTTCTCATCGTTCCTATTCTCAGCGCTCCAAGTCCAGTTATAGCTTCCAGTGATCACGATCTTGCCATCGATTATGGCGACCTTATGATGCATGGTGTAGGGGTTTCCATCTAGCCTTACATTCACCCCCGCTTGAAGAAGCTTCTCATGCTCACTTCCCCTCCAATATGCGCTCTCCCTCTCGATGACTACTTCAACCTCGACTCCGCGCTTCATGGCATCGATTAAGGCTTTGGATAGATGGTCTAGGGTGAAGCCGTAGATCATTACGTGGACGCTCTCATTCGCCCTCGAGATCCAGTATCCGATTAGAGAGGAGCAGTTCATGGTCCTCGAGAAGCATACTCCGAGAACCTCAACCTCTCCACCCCTCTCAAAGACGGTAGTAGTCTTCGTGAATGACTTCGTGATGGTTGAAAGGGCGGTGGCCGTAACGGTCCTAGTAGAGATCTCCGTAACCGTATGTAAGATCGGCTTCGTGGTTGTCTGGAGAATGGTCTCGACGATCGTAGCCGTGAATGTAAAGCTCTTTGTGACCGTGCCAGCCTCGACATAAATTGATCCAATGCGAAATCCAATTATAGTCCCGACCATCAAGGCAACGACACAAAACGCTGCGATCTTCTTCAAACCAAACCTCCACCTCATTCTAGGAGAAACATCCAGAATCTAACAGAAAAACATGTTCTTGGGAGGAGGTCGGGCAAAATCCCTTCAAGCACTTAGAAGAACTTTGCCAAAAGAAGTTCAGATCAATGCGGGGGGTGGGATTTGAACCCACGAACCCCTATGGGAGCGGGTTTCGCATCAATCCTCGATCTTGAGCCCGCCGCCTTTGACCAGGCTTGGCTACCCCCGCCTCCATTATCAACCTTTCAAAGCCGATATTTATCCTTCGCATATTCATTCTTCTATTTTTCGGCCCGTTTGGGCGGGTGTTTCTGTTTCAGCCGCCTTTGCCTCTGAAGGCGGCCTTATTTTTAGATAAGGTCTCTTTTTTGCTCTCGCCCTTATCTCCGTCTCTGGGATCTCTGGAACTCTTCTACCTCTTAGATTGAGCTCTACGATCACCTCTTCTGGCGTATATCTTATGTTGAATCCGAACTTCTTGCAGAGCTCTATCATCCTGACATTCTCCGGCATCACTATCCCATAGATCGTCTCCAATCCCCTCTCATCCGCTATCTGGATAGTCATGTCGATGAGCTTCGTCCCCAATCCCTTCCCCTGGAAATCGTCCGCAACCACGACCGCGAACTCTCCGCGCTTTCTAGTGGGGTCCATTATCAATCTACCAACTCCGACGTTCCGCTTCCTCCCATCGGGTCCCGTGTATTCCGCTATTATGGCCATCTCCCTGTCATAGTCTATGTTACAGTATCTGACGAGCATTTCATGTGTTATGTCCTTGATGACCTGGAAGAATCTGAATCTCTTCGTCTCCTCCGATAGATTCTTGATCAACTCGAATTCAAGCGGCTCATCCTCGGGTCTAATGGGCCTCAACAACACATGTGTTCCATCCTTTAACGTATATGGGGTTATGTACTTCACGGGGTAGGGCATTATCACGAGGTTTGAGTGGGGTTCAATCTTCTTCTCCGCAGCCTCCTTGTCTAGGATTATTCTCGCATCGACGGCGTAGAAGCTATTCCTTGAGGCCATGAGTGGATTTATGTCTATCTCCTTTATCTCAGGGAAATCTACGATCATGTTCGAGAATCTAACCATTATCTCCTCCAATTTTTCGAGGTTTACAGGGGGCTTATTCCTATGACCATCCTTCAGCAACTTGTATATCCTCGTCTCCTCCATCATCCTCCTGGCCAATACTTGGTTTAGGGGTGGGAGCCCGAGGGCGTAATCCCTGAATACCTCCACGCCTACTCCGCCGGCTCCGAAGAGTATGACTGAGCCGAAGATCGGGTCTTTCTTCGATCCTAGGATCAGCTCGTAGTCCGCGTCCCTCACCATCTTTTGAACATAGATCCCCTCGATCCTAGCATCTGGATTATTTCTCCTGATGTTCTCCAATATCATGTTGAACGCCTTCCTAAGCTCCTCCTCATTACTCACTCCGAGAATGACTCCTCCGACATCGGTCTTATGAACTATGTCAGGTGAAATTATCTTGAGTGCGACCGGATAGCCTATCTTAGAGGCTATCATCAAAGCCTCTCCAACGTTTTTCGCAAGCCCAGCGGGCGGGGTTGGGATTCCATAGACCTTTAGGAAACGCTCGGCCTCATCCTCAGTTAGAACCTCCCTTCCCTCGTTTAAGGCTCTTCTAATGAGTATCTTGAGATGATGTTTTGGAGGGGCTAGATCTATTGAAAGCTCATGCGGGGTCTCGTAGAGGAGTTCGAGGTTCCGCTTATACCTATACATGTACATATAGGTTCTGACGGCCTCTTCGGGGGTGCTGTAACATGGGATATTATTCTTGAAGAAGAGTTTTCTTGCCTCCTCTATCTCCGCTCCACCTCCCATCCAAACCGCCAGGACGGGTTTAATCTTCTCGAGCGCCAAGTCTATCACCGCCTCAGCAAGCTCCTTGGGTTTCGCGGCTCCCTGAGGAGTATAGATCACCACTATTCCATCCACGTTTGGATCGTTCAAACACGCTTTTAGAGCATCGACATATCTCTCGACATCCGCGTCTCCGATAACATCTATCGGATTCCCCTTACTCCAATGAGGTGGGAGGATCGCATTCAATTTATTCATGGATTCATCCGAGAGGTCTGCGAGCTCCCCACCATAATCTATCACAGCGTCTGCGGCGATCACCCCTGGACCGCCGGCGTTCGTCACTATCGCGAGCCTAGGGCCTGCTGGAAGATACCTTGAGTCTAAGACGCTTGCGCAGTTGAATAGGTCTTCTATCTCATCGACCCTGATGGCCCCGACTCTCTTAAATGCCGCGTCATAGACCTCGAAGCTCCCAACCATGGCCCCCGTATGCGATCTCGCAGCCCTCGCCCCAGCCTCATGTTTTCCAGGCTTCAGAA
>CAYVHW010000085.1:0-3692 GCA_964451435.1 uncultured Nitrososphaeria archaeon
CCAGCAACGGTTTCGAGTGAGCTCGACATCTCCTCTACACCTCCTCCTTAAACAATAGCTTTGGATAGATGCCCATGCTCATCATCTCCTCCAACAAGAGGTAGAATGCGTAAGACATGGTCGCGGGCCTCACCTCCGCATCCTTTCCATGGATCGGGCAGATGAACCTCTCCTGCTTCAGGTCATAGTAGACCGGTAGACCGCACTTCTTACAGAAGTATGCCGTGTATTTGTCGCTCTGTTCAAGTAGCCTGTCCAGGAGAAGGAAGCTCGCTCCATGGGCTATCAGGCAGTCTCGCTCCATCTCTCCAAACTTCAATCCACCGCCCCTACTCCTCCCTTCAGTCGGCTGTCTCGTGAGCATCTGAACCTGCCCTCTGGCCCTAGCGTGTATCTTGTCTCTTACGAGGTGGTGGAGTCTCTGATAGTAGACCACGCCTATGAATATCTCTGCCTCAAACTTCCTTCCAGTCAATCCATCATACATTACCTCTTTTCCAGTGCTCTTGAATCCAAGCTCCTCAAGCTCCCTCCTAAGCTCCTCCAGCGGCTTGCCCATGAAGGGTGTTCCATCTATGAACTCTCCCTTGAGCGCGGCGACCTTTCCAGCTATGCTCTCTAGGAGCTGGCCAACGGTCATCCTGCTCGGGAACGCGTGTGGGTTGATTATGAGGTCTGGAACTATTCCACTCTCCGTATAAGGCATATCCTCCTGCGGGAAGATCATCCCGACAACACCCTTCTGGCCATGCCTAGAGGCAAACTTGTCTCCGATCTCGGTCGCGCAGAACGATCTAACCCTCGCCTTGATCAGCTTATTCCCCTCATCGGTTCTCGTCACGAATATGTTATCGACGACCCCGGCCTCAGATGGCCTAACGGCCTCAGATGTATCTCTCCAGATTATCTCCCTAGCTGGAGCTCTTTGATACTCCTCTAAGAATCTTGGAGGACTCTTGACCCCGACTATAACGTCTCCGCCCGCCACATCGGACTCTATATGAGCCAATCCATCAGCGTCCAGAACTCTATAGCTTTGCTCACCCCTATATCCTCTAACGGTAGGCTCTGGGATGCAGATGACATCCTTCTGGCCTCCGACATAGACTCTCGCCTCGACCTCATAGGTTCTATAGCTTAAGGATAGGCCAAGCCCCCTCTCGATGGAGGACTTGTTTAGAACCACGGCGTCCTCCATATTATATCCTTGGCCCGTTAAGACCGCGACGACCATGTTTTGGCCTATCGGCCTCTCATTCAATCCAAGAAGCTCCATGGATTTCGTCGTGACGAGTGGTCGCTGAGGATAGATTAGGACATGCATCCTCGAATCCACTCTTAGATCATAGTTCACGGCGAAGATTCCGAGAGCCTGCTTCCCCATGGCACCCTCATAGATGTTTCTTGGAGACTGATTATGCTCGGCGTATGGTATTATCGAGACCACAGCCCCGAGGGTCGCGTATGGACATATCTCTAGGTGGGTGTGCTCCTCGGTGAGGTCCTCGGGTCTCAAGGCTACGTATGCGTTCTCCTCCTCCTCGGCGTCCAGGAACTCTATTATCCCCATCGCGATCAAGTCTCTGAATCTAAGAGTTCTATTCCTCAAGGCTTTGATGTGCTCCTTCTTCAAGAGAGGCTTACCATCCTCGACTATTATGAGAGGCCTCCTAACCCTCCCCTCATCCGTGTTTATCCAAACCTCTTGGATGTGATCGTATTTGTAGAGGGCGAGGTTCACGCTATTACTTATCTCACCCCTCCTCCTGAGAGTCCTCAAGCTCTCGGCAAGCTTCTCCCCATTAACATGGTATCCGACCAATAATCCATCGACGAAGACCTTGGCGGCATACGCCTTTCTCTTCATGATCACCTCGGTGAGTGGGACTACTCCAAGCGAGTAGAGGGTTTCAAGGAGCTCCCTCTTCCTAGCTGGGAAGCTTATCTCGGCTGAGAGGGCTAGATTCTTAACAAGTCCACAGTTCGATCCCTCAGGGGTCTCCGCTGGGCAGATCCTACCCCAATGGGTTCCATGGAGGTCTCTGGCCTCGAAGTGTGGCTGACTCCTGCTCAGCGGCGATTGAACTCTCCTGAGATGGCTTATCGTGGCGAGATGATTCGTCCTATTGAGTAGCTGGGTAACCCCAACCCTCCCACCAGGCCAGTTCCCAGTAGCGAAGGCGTGTTTAACGAAGTCGGTTATTATTCCAGGCCTGACGAAGGTCGAGACCTTAACTGGATATCTTGAGGCGGCTGCGCGCTCAAGTTGATACCTAATATCTCTTAGGAGCTTCATGAAGGCCATCCTATAGAGTTCCATTAGTAATGGGCCTGCGAGCTTCAATCTCTTATTCGCGTAATGGTCTCGATCCGTGGGCTTCCTGATCCCCAAGCTAGTCTCAAGGAGCTTTCCTATCATCTCGCAGAGGAAGATCGCCTTCTGATATCTTGCAGCCTTCTTCATCCCAATATGCGGTAGGAAAACGTTGTCTATCAGCTGCTCAGCCCTCTGAATCCTATACTCCTCCGCGTATCCGAAGGCTATCCTATTGCCGATGTATCTTAAGGCGTCGTGCTCCGTGTCTATTCCCTCAGCCTCCTTGAAAGATGGCTCGAGAAGCTCCTGAACCTCCTTTAGAGGTGAGATCATGTTCACGATATCTCTATCATTCGTCATCCCAAGGGCTCTGAGCATGATTATGGCTGGAATACCCTTATAGATCCTTGAGAAGAAGACCTTTATCGGCCCGCCGGGCTTGTAGGTAACCTCGGTTCTAGACTGCCTCCCATAGGCCGCCGAGATCACGGCCGCGCTAAGCTGACCGGACTTAGAGTCCTTCTCGGTCACCATTATCCTATTCGGGGCAAGATCCTCGATCGCGACTATAACCCTCTCAGAGCCGTTTATGATGAAGTATCCGCCCGGGTCTTTCGGGTCCTCGCCTATCTCCATCAGCTCCTCATCGCTGAGCTTTGAGAGCGGGCAGATATCGGACTTAACCATGATCGGGATCATCCCAACCCTAATCCTCTCAGGCCCAGTTATCGGCTTCCCATCCAAGTATAGGCTCATGGTCACGTAGAGCGGGGCGGCATAGGTTAGGTTTCTAAGCCTACACTCCATGGGCGTGACATTCTCTATTACTATCCCCTCAACCTCCTCCACGATGGGCTTACCTATCTCAGGATTCCTCATCTTCAGGGTTAGGGTTCCATACTTCGTCTTGATCTCAAGGTCTCCGAGAGACTTTATGAGCTCTCTAAGCCCCTCCTTAACGAAGTAGTTGTAGGAGCGGAGGTGGTGTTGGACTAATCCCTCATCCTCTATGAATGCGCGCATAACCTCCCATAGATCCTCTTGAGTGAGCTCAACCTGCTCCAGCATCCGCTCTCACCCCAACTATCATCTCCTTATAAACCTGAATACCTAAAACCTGCACCCCCATATTACCCCAATTCTTTCACCATTTACCTGTAAGCCTAAATTTTAACCCTTTTCCCTTCCTCCTACCTCACTCCCCCCTAACAACCACCCTATAGTAGATGGCCTTCCCAGCGGTCTCAGATTCCCTCACAATCTCTATTATATCCCCAGGCTTCGCGCCCAGCTCTCTAACGACTGGATCTGAGGCGAGTATCTTCGGGAGCTGTTGAGGCGTGGCACAATACTTCTTCAAGACCTCCTCAGCCTC
>CAYVHW010000086.1:0-3581 GCA_964451435.1 uncultured Nitrososphaeria archaeon
GGCGTGGGTTTTTGGGGAAGCAATCATGTGAGGGTTCTGAGAGAGCTTGAGTCAGCCGAGGTGAAGGCTGTCTGCGACATAAACCTCGAAAGGGCGAGGTATGTGGCTAAGAAGTTCGGAGTTCCAAGCTATTATCGGGATCTAGATGAGATGTTAGGTGGGGAGGAGCTTGACGCCGTAACCGTCTGCACGCCCTCCGTTAGTCATGCGGAGATCGCGGTGAAGATCTTGGAGTCGGGGTTGCACGTCTTCGTCGAGAAGCCCTTGGCCTCGAACCCGGATGAGTGCTTGAGGATAATCGACGCCGCGAAATCCAATAATAGATTTGTCATGACTGGATTTATTGAGAGATTCAATCCTGCCGTGACAAAGGCGATCGAGCTTCTGAAAGCGGGCGAGATAGGGGAAGTGATAATGTCTCATGGTAGGAGGATCGGCTGGTGGCCTCAGAGAATAGGCGACGTTGGGGTGGTGAAGGACACCGCTATACATGACATAGACTTGACCAGATACATCTTTGGACAGGAGCCTGTCAGCGTCTATGCTAGGGGAGGAAGCTTAAGACATAGATTCGAGGACCATATCCAAGCTATAATGACGTTTGAGGATGAGCTGAGGGTAGCCTTCATCGAGGCGAACTGGCTGACCCCGAGGAAGAAGCGTGAGATGCTCATAACTGGAAGCGAGGGCGTCATCTCAATACAGTTTCTAACCCAAGCGATCTCCTTGGAGAAGGCGGACGTCGTCATCGAGCCCATCATGAAGTGGAGGGAGCCGCTAAGAATCGAGCTAAGCCACTTCATCGAATCCTTATCGAGTCATAGAAAACCCTTGGTGGACGCTGTCGATGGGACTAAGGCCGTCGTAATAGCCGAGGCCATCCTAGAGTCCATGAAGAGGAATAAGCCTGTGGAGATAGATTTTGAGAGATTCGGCCTCTAGCGGGAACATTTTAATTAACGTCCTCTCCATATAATGTAATGGAGGCTATGAGGATGAGGGAGTCATGGGAGCTATGCGATGACCTCGACTTACCCATCTGAGCCGACCATTTCCTAAAGAAATATCTTGAGAAGCATCCACGCAGCCGCTACAACCAATATTGTTGAGAAAGCCCTTCTCAAAGTCTTCTCATTTAGCCTTACGTGAAATCTTGATCCCATCTGAGCTCCTACGATCACCGCGCAGCCAAGTATTGCTCCTAGGATGGGATTAAATCCCCCTCTAATTAAATGGCCCATGAAGGACATGGAGGACGATATCAAGACTAAAAATGTGTTCGTCCCCATCGCTATCCTGATGGGAACTCCTCCGAATAAAACGCATATGGGTATGATTAATCCTCCTCCTGAGATTCCGACCATCCCCGCCGTGAAGGCCGCCGCAGCTACTGGAAGTGTGATATATAGCATGTTTATGTAATAGGTGTTGTCTCCAAGTTTCCTCGCCCACACCCCAAATCTGCCCTTAACGGGCTTGACAGAAATCCCTCTGTAGAGGAAATACGCTGAGATTAATAGGAATGTTGAAAACGATGCCTTTAGAAGATATGCCGGAATCCTATATGAGAGGAAACCCCCTAGGAATGAACATGCTCCAACTATCAAGCCCAGAGCTAATGCCAGTTCCCAATCGACGAGCCTATGCTTCCCATGATACACTATTATCATCGAGAGACCTTGTAACATTATCAGGAAGAGACTTATCCCCGCGCATGTATAATATGTCAAGGATAGGATGGTCAACATTATCGGCAGATAGAACTCTCCGCCACCCCTACCAAACATCGAGAAGATCAAGGATGTTGTAAAGATCGCCGAAGTTGCCACGGCAATAGACCAGATCTCCATTTCGATCTCCCTCATTTGATGACTTAAATAAATATTTTCAACGCTAAAATTTCACCTAACGCTGTTAACCTCTATGCGGGAATGCCTTAATTGCTATCATCTTCCTCATAAGACCTTGTTTCTCGCGGCGTCTTCGTCAACGATATTTGGAGGTTACCCTTAATTATCTCCGGTTAAGTTAATTTAGGCTGATCGAGGATGAGGGAGCTTAGGAGTATTTGGTGGAGTAGAGGAAATGTGATGATAATCGATCAAAGACTGCTCCCGAGAAAGCTCAAGTATCTTAGGATAAGGACGGCTAGGGAGATGGCGAAGGCGATTAAGGATATGGCGATTAGGGGGGCTCCGGCCATAGGCGTCGCCGCGGCCATGGGCTTAGCTCTAACGGCGTATAGATGTAGGGCTAGGAGTAGGGAGGCTTTCCTAGAGAGGCTTAGGAAGTCCGCCGAGATCTTGAGGGCGACGAGGCCGACCGCCGTCAATCTCTTCTGGGCCATCGAGAGGGTCATAAGGGTTGCTGAGAGATCCGAGACCGTCGAGGAGATCAAGAGGAACGTGGTTAATGAGGCCTTGAAGATGGCTGAGGAGGATGTCGAGACGAATAAGAGGCTTGGGAGGATTGGGGCGGAGCTCATCAAGGATGGAGATAGGATTTTGACCCATTGCAATGCCGGGGCCTTGGCGACGGTTGGATATGGAACCGTTTTAGGGGTGATTAGGGCGGCGGTCGAGCAGGGGAAGGATGTGACGGTTTACGCCTGCGAGACTAGGCCTAGACTTCAAGGAGCGAGATTAACGGTCTGGGAGCTCATGAGGGATGGGATAAGGGTTAAGCTGATAACCGATAACATGGCGGCGTTCCTGATGCAGCGCGGCGGAGTTGATAAGGTGATAGTCGGGGCGGATAGGATAATCGCGAAGACCGGTCATGTGATAAATAAGATCGGAACCCTGAGCCACGCGATCGCGGCAAAATTCTACAACATACCCTTCTACAGCGCTGCACCATTCTCAAGCATAGACTTTGAACACAGCCTCGACGAGATCGTGATCGAGGAGAGGGATCCGCGCGAAGTCCTCTATGTTGGGAGGGAGAGGATAGCGCCTAGAGGCGCGAAGGTCTGGAATCCTGCATTCGACATAACACCGCCTGAACTCGTCTCTGGAATAATAACGGAGCGAGGAGTCTACAAGCCTGAAGAGCTTAGAGGACTAGGTTCAGGAGTAGTAGGAAGAGGAGGGTGAGGCATCCTATTCCAAGCGCCTTGAGCCCAGAGAACAGTAAACTTCTGCCCGCAACCTTTCCAAGGAATACTCCGAGGGTGAATAGTAGGGAGAGGGAGATTATCAAGGATGAATAGAATGCGGCGACCTCGGATATGTATCCGGCCACGGTTAAGAAATATGGCGCAACCGCTAAGAGCCCGGCGAAGATGGCTGCGGCGGAATCAACTAGAGCTGAGATCACGGCGGCCTCTCTATGAGCCTTAACGAGGATCGTTCCCTCAAGATTCGTTAGCATGGCGTCTTGAAGCTCCTTGATCTTCCTCTCCTGCTCAGCCATCTCCGTTATATAGGTGCCGCTAGCCCCTGAGACCCCCATCGCTATCAATGCGCCCACGCTCGCCGCAACTATCTGCCCAGGTTCAGCGGATCCAAGCAGCTTTGATCCCAAGATTATTCCAAGGATCGTTATGACTCCATCGAATGCGTTCATGACGGCGTATCTTC
>CAYVHW010000087.1:0-3574 GCA_964451435.1 uncultured Nitrososphaeria archaeon
GCCGATCGGATAAGAGATAGGCTTAGGGAGATAGGAATAATCTTAGAGGACATCGGCTATCAAACGAGGTGGAGGTTAAGGAGATAGCTCCACTCTTGCTTAATATTCATCTACAAAAGTTCCATGAGTCTCTCGAATATCTCTCCCTATAAAGCTTCTCCATGATGAGCCTCTCATGGTCCGTGAGCCCTTCATCTACAAGCTTCACAGAGAATGTCTTTTCGAAACTCGACTTCAAAATCTCCCTCAGCTTATCAAAATCTATCTTGATCTGGAGTTCATCCATGAGATTCGTAACAGGCGTGCTAATGCTGGCGATTTCCCCACCTCTATAATCATCCCTCCACGCCTTTAGAGCTTTTTTCATCAAATCTAGGTCGGCGTTCACCAAAAGTGTTCCATGGTGGAGGACTCCCCTTCTCCTCCTCAATTGAGCCGAGCCCGAGACCTTTCTACCGTTAATCAAGATGTTGCCGGGAGGCTTAAACTCGGGGTTCAAGCCCATGAGCTTTAGAGCCCTTTGGAGCCATGAGCAGAGAACCTTATAGGACTCGGCTACAGTTAGTCCCTTAATCAGCCTGTGATCATCGGTTAAGGCTATGGTGTAGTTTAGGTTTCCTAGGTCTTGGTATACCGCTCCCCCTCCGCTCACCCTCCTAACAACGCCTATCCCCATCCTCATGCATAGATCTAAGTCCACTTCATCACATACTCTCTGAAACCTCCCAACTATAACCGATCTATCATTCCTCCAGAGCCTTAGGGTCGGCGGGGCACGTCCTTCTAACACGGCGTTCAGGATCGCCTCATCTACCGCGAGATTCATGGCGGGATTGCTCGGATATTCAAGCTCTATAAATCTCCACTCTTCCAAGGATTCACCAACCTTTCGAAAATCTAAGCCTTGTTAAACATTTTGATGAGATCTCAAAACGATCTACATGAAATCTGGGGCGTTTTCATGTATTAGAAATTTATTTAAAAGCACTTTACGGAGTTAAGGTTGATGAAGGCGGTAATACTCGCGGGAGGCTATGGAAAGAGGCTAAAACCATATACCGAGAATGTCCCGAAGCCGCTTCTACCCGTGGCCGGGAGGAGTATACTGGAATGGCAGGTTAGGTGGCTTAAACACTATGGATTTGAGGAGATATTGATATGTGCTGGCTATCTTAAGGAGAAGCTCGTAAATGAGGTTGGAAGTGGGGTGAAGTATGGAGTTAGGGTGGGATATGTCGTCGAGGACGAACCCCTCGGAACGGGTGGGGCGTTGAAGAATGCGGAGCACATCTTAAGGAATGATGAGAGCTTCCTCCTAATAAATGGCGATATTTTAACCGATCTAAATCCAAATGAGCTTCTAGAAGATCTTGAAGGAAAATATCTCGGCGCAATAGCCTTAGTCCAGCTTCCATCCCCCTACGGTATCGTTAAATTCGATGAGAAAACCCGTAAGGTCATCTCATTCGTTGAGAAGCCGAGGTTGATGGATTATTGGATAAATGCTGGCGTATATGTATTCAAGCGCGAGGTCTTCAACTATCTCCCAGAGAGGGGGGACATAGAGAAGACCGCCTTGCCGCGGCTTGCGGATGATGGGAAGCTTAAAGCCCACCTCTTTGAGAATGCTTTCTGGATGAGCATAGACTCGCATAAGGATCTTGAGGAAGCCTCTAAGATAATTCCAACCCTCAGCATATTCTCAGAGTAACGTTAAGGATTATATGCGGCGAATGACTTGATAATTGCATGAGCGAAGCGGTCTCTCCGATGAAGATCGAGGTAGCCGATCTCGAACAGCTCCTCCTATTAGCATCCTCCATGAGATCCACCATTATCCATTTAGATGAGGAGAAGAAGTTGGCTTACTGTTTCCTGATTCCTATAGCGTCTCTGACCCCAATAATCTACTACTGTAGGTTGGAGAAAGTTCCGGCGGAGAGGTTCGCCTACATCAATAGGGTTACCGGTGAGATAAGGTTTGGAGATAAGCCTTCGACTGAGCCGAACGATATAAGCATCCTACTGGTTAGGGTGAAGTCTAGTGAGATGCTATAGCCTTCTCGCCATTATGTACGCATCCTCCCCATCGAGATAATATCTCTTCGAGACGCTCACTTTTAGGAAACCGAGTTTCTCATAGAGTGAGATCGCTGCAGTGTTTGAGACCCTTACCTCTAAGAAGACTTCTTCACAGCCATATTCGCTTCTGAGGAGGTTCATCGCCTTACTGAGCAGGGAGCTGGCTATCCCCCTATTCCTATACTCGGGTAGAACGGCTATTGAGATTATGTGTCCAGCCCTCTTAAACCTGAATCTATCGAGCTTTGAGAGAATCCTCTCAACCCTACACATTACATATCCAACGATCTTCCCATCAGCCTCAGCGACCAGAAAGGTCTTCGGATAATCTCGTAGAATCGTCTGGAAAAAGAAGAAGCTATAGTTTTCGGGGAGGCATATCCTGTTTATGTTCATGACGGGGACTAAATCCTCTTCAGACGCCTGCCTTATCAGATAGGTCTCAGCCTTCTTGACGCTCCTCATTCAAGGAAATCAGGATCAAAGATATACTATAAGCTTTAACCCGAATAGAGGGAGGGAAAACATTAAAGGTGCTTAATCGATGATGTATTAGACTTGGAGTTTTATGGAGAGGAGTTGGAGAGGGTTAAGGAGGCTGTCGGAAAATACTTCACGGTTGAAGACATCTTCTTAGAAGCGGGTGTCTTAACCTTCACGATCTCCGAAACCGAGATCAAGGAGAGGTTCAAAAGACTCTATCAAGAACTCCATCCGATGAAGCTTGTTCCAACCGCGAAGCTTGAGGATGGAAAGGTGAAGATCAGAGTCTTCAAGTATAGGGAGGTGTCGCCGTCCGTGATGAAGATAAAGGTTTTACCTATAATACTCCTCGCTGCAACGATCGGGACCGTGAGCGTCGACGGATTCCTCAGGGTTACCTCGCCAGTCTATAAGATCATTTACAGGATGATTTTCGGGAGGGTGAGCTTCATCGACCAATTGATTGAGGGAATGCTATTCACCATCTCTCTAATGGCCATAATAGGTATCCACGAGCTGGGCCATAAGATCTCGGCGAAGATCGATGGCATAGAATCCTCTCCACCATACTTCATACCCGGGATACCGTTCATGCTCCCAACCTTCGGGGCGATAATCTTCCAGAAAAGCCCGGTAGTGAATAGAGATGATATGTTTGATATAGGATTTAGCGGGCCGATAGCTGGATTCTTGGTGAGTATAGGCGTAGCCATCCTATCCTTCTTCAGGGGGACGTGGGTATCGATGGAGGAGTTTAGAGCCGTGATAGAGCAGGCGCAGAAAGCCGGTGGAGTGCCGCTTCCATCCCCACTCCTCTTCTATCTAATCAGACCGCTATTCGGCCATCCAGATAAGCTGCCTCTAACCTCTCCAGCTTTGAGTTTCGCGGCTTGGCTCGGCCTCTTGGTAACCGCTCTAAACCTATTCCCAGTCTGGCAATTGGATGGTGGGAGGATCTTTAGAAGTATCTTATCTCCAAGGCAGCATAGGATAGCGAGCTATATCTCGA
>CAYVHW010000088.1:0-3162 GCA_964451435.1 uncultured Nitrososphaeria archaeon
CTACGACGATGAAGATGATCTTGGGGTTGGTGAAGCCTGACTCCGGTAAGATCCTGGTCGATGGGATAGATGTCTCCAAGGATCCAGTTGAGGTTAGGAGGATGATCGGATATGTCCCAGAGACCCCGAGGCTCTACGACTATCTAACCGGGATCGAATACCTAGACTTCATTGGAGAGGCTTATGGGATGAGCCCGGAGGAGAGGAAGAGGAGGATTGAGGAGTTTTTGGAGGCATTCGAGCTAAAGGGTAGGGAGAATGAGCTGATAAGCGGATACTCGAAGGGGATGAAGCAGAAGATAGCCCTGATAGCAGCCCTCATCCATAAGCCGAAGATCCTTATATTGGATGAGCCTTTAAGCGGGTTGGATCCGAGGTCTGCGAGGATAGTCAAGGATCTAATACATGAGCTCGCCGAGGAGGGTGTGACGACGATCTTCAGCACCCACATCTTAGAGATAGCCGACGCGGTCTGCGACGAGCTGGCGATAATGTATGAGAGTAGGAAGATAGCCGAGGGCGAACCCGATGAGCTTAAGCGGATGGCTGGGGAGAGTGGATCGACTCTCGAGGAAGTCTTCTTGAAGCTTACTGGAGCGGAGGATGTAAGGGAGATCGTGGAAGCCTTGGTGGATTAAGAATGAATCTTAGACTCGTGTTTAAATTCGCGTCAATTCTATGCCTCTCATCGGCCAGGGCTAGGTCTAGGAAGCCCAGGAGCTTGAAGAACCTGATATACATATCGATCGCCCTCACCCTAGCCGCGGCCATGCTCTCATATCTCATCGGGCTTAACCTTTCTGGAAATCTTACCATAATCCAGATAGTCGTTCAGCTCATATTCCTGCTACCTCTACTCACGCTCGTGATAGTCCTCTACTATGGCTTGATGTTCGAGCTATACTCTGGATATAGTCAACCATTCATCCACGCCGCGAACTGGCTCCCAATAACCCCAGCCGAATATGTTATGGCCTCAAGCCTGTCAACGATCTTCTTCACCCTCCCAACCCTACTCCCACTCTTAGGAGGCCTGCTAACCATATCGCTGACCCTCGGCCTAACTTCCCTCTGCGCTTTCGCGGCGGCGATGTCGATCCTAGGCGCTTTGATGGGAGGGGTCTTGGTCGAGATCTTGAAGACGTTGATCGAGAGAGCGGCGGCATCTATGTCTCGGAGGAGCGGTAGGCTAACCCTTCCCCTAAGGCTCACGGCCACGATCCTGATCATAGTGGCCTTCGCTTGTATAGGGAACTCGAGAATCCTGATAAGTTATCTTGGCGCGATCTCCGAGATCATGCAGGCTGGTTGGATGATCCCAATCTTCTGGCCATCCCTAGCGATCACGTATCTCGCCCAGTCAAATTCGCTCCCAGCCACAGGCTTCACGACCATGACCATCATCCTCCTAGGAGCCATCTTCGAGGTTGGAGCCTATCTCAGGGGGAGATATTGGGTTCCAGTCGAGCCGACGATAAGGCTTGGCCCAAGTAAATATGTTCCGAGAAAGGGGTTACTTGGGAGGCTCGGCCTATCACCCGGAGAGGCTGCCGTCGCTAGGAAGGAGCTTAAGATGTTCTTTAGGAGGAGGGATACAGCTGGACTCCTAGCCCTACCCATAATCCTCATAATCATGCCACTTATCTATGGCTGGCAGCAGACGATAGATCGATTAAACCTGTTGGTTCAAGCTCTTATGGGATGCATCTTATTCTCACTCCTAGCCTCATCGACCTCGATAGGCAGGGAGGGGGAAGGCTTTGCAAACCTCCTGATGGCCCCAATAGATCCAAGAGAGATCTTGAGGGGGAAGCTCATAGCTTCGCTAATCCTCTCAGCCGCCCCAACCACGATCATCCTATTGACGATAAGCTTGATCTTAGGGCTGAGGCCAGAGGCCATGATCGCTCTCCTAGCCGCGGGCTATGTCGGGATGATTGAGACGGCGGCGATAGGCTTGATCTTCGGGTCGAGGTATCCAGACTTCACAACAGCTCCAAGGGCTAGGTCGATAACCCGCATGGGCCTGCTCCTATCCATCATTACTTCGGGCGTGGCCGTCGCCCTCACCTGGACTCCCCTCATAATCTACAAGCTCCTCCATCCAGAGCTTCTACCGATTTATTCCGCCACGGCCATGACCATGATCATCGGATCTATCATCACAATCGTAGCATACAAATTAGCTTTGCAAAGCTTTAGAGAACTCTGCATCTCTCAAGGTGACCTACTATGATCTCTTCGAGAATCCGCTTAGCCATCTTGTTGATGATCATCTGCATGATTTTGAGCTCGGTGATAGGCATAGGCTCCCTGATCTCTACAGGGGCTCGGCTCAGGAGCGAGCTGATCACCGCTTTCTCCGCCCCAACCCTCCTAATCACGTTCCTAGATCCCATAGCCATGGCCCTAGAGTTCATAGCTGTGATCCTAGTCTTCGCAGAGTCTAGGAGGATGGGTGGGCTCCATAGAACCTTGGCCTCACTCGCCCTCGGATTCTTGATAGCTTGGCTGATCCTAAACTTTGGAGCATTCCTCCCAACATCATTGACGGGGCTCTTAACAGGATCAGTTGAAGCTGTTAGGCTTGGCCTTATCATCAAGTCCTCCGCAGCAATCCTCCAATACCTAATACCCCTACTCCTAATCTATGGGATTGCCGAGACATCTGAGACGAGAATCTTGATCGCAGCCTCGACCCTAACGGTGGCCGGAAACTTTCTCTTAACATTCCTACCAATATGGTCTGTCAAGATCGTCCCGACAAGCCTCGCCGGTGAAGCACGAATATATAGGCCATTAATCGAGGTAAATTATCTGAGCCAACCATACCTAACCCTACTGATAGTAGGATACCTCGGCGGAATCCTCTACCTAGCTGCCTACATCTCAACATACATCAAGCTGAGGTCACGGCAATAATTTCTATCATAATATCCCACTGAGATCGTCATAAAAAGCATTGTCAACGAGATGATGGCGAACATCATTTCACACGACGAAGGATATTCACGCATTAAAGATCTCTAAACGACATACTTCCCAACAAATTTGATAGTTTTAAAATATTTGATTTGGGGTCGGCTCGGCTCTTCCTGCATCATACATCAGTCTGGGGCAGCGGCCTCATCCCCCAACCCATCTCTCCACCAGTTCTCTTAT
>CAYVHW010000089.1:0-3048 GCA_964451435.1 uncultured Nitrososphaeria archaeon
CGTGGCCTTGGGAAGTGGTCGTAGTGATAGTGGGTTACTATGAAGAGATCCACACTCCTCGCCTCCTCAGCTATCGTCTCCTTGTGCCTCCTCAACGTCTCAAACTCTATCTCATGCGGCCTCAGCCCATATCTCCGCGGACCTAAAGCCGCTCCAGGATCTATCATTATCCTACCATACCTCGTCTCGATTAGGGTGCACATGCTTCTGGTTCCGAGGCTATCGGAGGCGAGAAACCTTAGATTCATCCCTCATTCTTCTCTCCGAACCCTCTCACCGCATAGTGGGCAGAAGATGGAGTCTGAGGGGATCTGTTGACCGCAGTGGGGGCATTTGATTAATTCGGGTTTAGGAGCTTCCTCAACCCTCGCAATTTCCTCCTCAACCCTCTCTGGAGGCCTCTCCTCCTTCTTAGGAATTTCCTCCGCTCTCACCTCTTCCTCAACTTTAACCTCCTCAACACGCTCCACAACGGGTTTAGGATACATTCTTGAAAGAGCGATAGATAACCCGGGTGCCGCAACGATTGCTATCACGTGATAGATCATATAGTATGGTTGAAAATATTGTGAGAAGAGGTCTGAGGAAATTACTTGGATGCTAGATAGGAGTAAGGGTATTAGCAGTGATATTGAGCCGCCGATCAACGGCGGGAGGAATGAGATATTCGAGTTCTTGAGTAGGATGCTGGATGAGATCGCGGAGATGAGCATTGCTAGGATCAGGGATAATATCATGGCATATATGTCGGGTAATAGTCCTGAGAGAATCATCGATAGTATGGGGGTTATCTGGAAAGCCGCATACGATATTATCGACGCTATCGCGAACCTCAACCCTTCCCTCAAAACTGATCATTCAATAATAATCTTTAAGCATTTCCATCCTCTTCAACAGCTCTCTGAATATGATTATCCTCTGAATCTCCCCAGTTCCCTCAATCATCTTAACTATCTCCGAGTCTCTCAAGAATCTCTCGATGAGAGTGTCAACCAAGACTCCTAAGCCCCCATGAATCTCTATGGCCTTGACCGCGGAATCCTCGGCGGCCTCAGAGGAATACAATTTGGCCATCGAGGAGGCAATCGGGAGATCTCTTGGAGAACGCTTGGAGATGTTCGCCGCCCAGTAGAGCATGAGCCTCGCGGCCATGAGCTTACATAGGACATCAACTATCTTGAACTGGTTTGCCTGGAATTCTATGATGGACTTGCCGAACGCCTTCCTCCTAAGAGAATATCTCAGGGAGGCTTCAAGCGATGATTGTATTATTCCAACCGCGATGGCGGCCGCCCCAACCCTCATCCTAGAATAGGTTTCTAAGGCTATCTTGAGCCCTTGGCCTATTTCGCCTAAAACGTTTGAGTCTGGAACATATACGTCCCTCATTATTATCTGCCCCACGCTCAACCCCCTAACACCCATGCATTTCTCAGGAACTATCCTCAATCCCTTAGAGCCTTTCTCGACTATGAAGAATGTTAGATTCTTTGACCGCTTCTCGGCCGAGCCATCCAACACCCTCGCCAAGACTAGGAAGTAGTCGGCCCAATCAGCTCCGGAGATGAGTCTCTTATGGCCTCTCAAAATCCACCCATCCTCAACCTTCCTCGCGACGCTCCTTATCCCAGCGAGATCGCTTCCACCAACAGGCTCGGTGGCCGCGTGGCATGTGTAAGCCTCTCCTCGAACGATTCTCTTTAGGAGTTTCTTCTGCTCCTCTGTTCCATGTAGGAGTATTGGGGTTGTGAAGAGGTATGTGACGAGGATTGTTAGGCCGAAGGCTGGGGATATTCTCGCGATCTCCTCGATCACTATCGCTAAGTCCCTTAGATCTCCCTTAATTCCTCCATAGATCTCTGGTATGCCTATTCCTAGAAATCCCTCGGCTCCAGCCTTCTTAATGAGTTCTTTTGGAATCTTCCCAGTCCTCTCGATTCTGAACAGCTTGGGCTTAAGCTCCGCCTCCGCAAATCTCCTAGCCTTAATCCTCAGCTCATCATGCCTTGGCTCAAACTCTATCTTGAAATCTTCTAAGCTCTTGAATGGGAAGGCCATGTGAATCCCAACGTTTCACGGTTAATTAAGATTTTTTACCTCGAATTCTCAGGGAATCCTTGATAAAATGCTTGAAGCATTAGCTTCATTCCTCACGGTAATCGCGGTAACCCCTCTCATGATCAGACTTGGAAGGAGAGTTGGAATTGTTGGAGTGGATGTTCATAAATCCTCGAAGCCCGTGATCCCGAAGACCGGCGGCTTGGCCTTAATCCTCGGATCTTTAATCGCACTGCTCGTCCACACGCTCCTCAACCACGACTCCCTCCCGCTGATATTCCTCTCAACGGGTCTCATCGCCGGCTTCATAGGATTCTTGGAAGATTTTAGGGGTGAGATGAATCCAAAGCTTAAGCCCACCCTCCTGCTCTTGGCCTCGATCCCGATCCTAGTCACCGGAAGCTACATCCCCAGACCTGTGATTCCCTTTATAGGCAGGACTAGGCTATACAAGATCTATCCGATCCTAGTCGCCTTGGCTTACCCGATAACCTGTAACGCCGTTAACAGCGTCGATGTATTGAATGGCTCGATGATCTACACCTCGATCCCATTCTTCGCCATGAGCTCCATCATAGCCTACTATCGGGGAAACTCATTCATCTTAACCATGTCATTAATCTGCATCTCAATCCTAGCAGCCCTAATACCATATAACAGGTATCCTGCGAAGATCTTTCCGGGAAACTCTGGAAGCCTCTTCATAGGCGGGCTCATGGCCTCAACGGCAATCCTCGGGAGAATCGAGGTCGCGGCAATAATCGCCCTCCTACCCCAGATAATGAATGAGATGCACGTGATATTCTCGATAGGTGGGATAAAGTCTGCGAAAGAGGTTAAGAGCAGGCCAGTCGAGTTCGTTGATGGATTCTTGACCGCCTCCAAGGATAGGAGTGCGCCGATAACCTTAGTCAGACTTCTAAGCGCTGGAGCCAGGGTCAGCGAGAAAAACATGGCCTATATGATGGGAGTGCTTGCGGCGTTCACCTC
>CAYVHW010000090.1:0-2961 GCA_964451435.1 uncultured Nitrososphaeria archaeon
GGTTATGCTGAGGTCGTGATCGCAACCCCTCCGGGCACAACCCCTGAGCCAACATATTTCGTCAAAGAGGTTCAGCTCGAACCTCATGAGATAAAAGCTCTAGAAATGTTAAAGGATATGCTCTCAAAAGAGCTTGAGCCCCCGAAGCCCGGGGAAGAAGAGGATGTGAAGAAGATTTTGATCGAGACAGCAGATAAACTGTTGAAGAAGTATAGGGGGGTTTTCGGCCAGATCTCCGAGGACTCGAAGAGTAAGCTCTTCTACTATCTTGAGAGAGACATGATGGGATTCGGCCCCCTCAACGTCATAATGGAAGACTATAGGATTGAGGACGTATCATGCGATGGTGTAAACGTCCCAGTCTACGTTTGGCATAGGGATTATGAGAGCATGCCCACGAACATAATGTTCACGGATAGGGAGGTCTTAGACGACTTCATAATACAGCTCGCCCACAAATCCGGTAAACACATCTCATCGGCGTTCCCAATTCTCGACGCCATGATCTATGGAAAGCATAGGCTCGCCGCGACCTTCAGGGAGGAGGTATCGCCGAGGGGGAGCACCTTCACGATAAGGAAGTTCAGGGAGAAGCCGTTCAGCATAATCGAACTCCTTGAGAGCAACTTGATGAGCCCTGAGATGGCGGCATACTTCTGGATACTCTTAGAGCATAAGGCGAACATAATGATAGCCGGAGCTACTGGGAGCGGGAAGACGACCCTATTAAACGCCTTGGCCTGCTTCATCAAGCCTAGGATGAAGATAGTCACATGCGAGGAGACCGCTGAGCTGAACCTCCCAACCGAGAACTGGGTGAGGTTCGTAACCCGTGAAAGCTATGGGCTCGGAACCACGAAGACCGGCCAGATAACGTTGTTCGACCTAGTGAGGACGAGCCTGAGATATAGGCCAGACTATCTAATAGTTGGTGAGGTGAGAGGAGAGGAGGCATTCGTCCTATTCCAGTCGATCGCCAGCGTCTCATGGGACACCCCAGTACTGATACGGGATGTTAGATCTGGGAAGATCGAGTTAGTTAAGATAGGAGAATTTGTTGACAGATTTTACGACGACTTAGAGGAGAGAGTTCCGAAGTATGTGGATGGGTTTGAAGTGCTAACCCTTAGCCGCGACTATAGGCTCTGCTGGAAACCCATACGTTACGTCTTACGCCATAAAACGGACAAGGTCTATAGGATAAGGTATATTGGAGGTGAGGTGAGGGCGACAGGATCTCACAGCGTCTTCATCTTAGACGAAGACACCTTAGAGGTTAAGGCGAAGAGGGTTAACGAGCTTAAGCCTGGAGATATATTGGTCGGTTTCTTGAATAGGTTTGAGGATGAATCGTTAAATCCTAGAGTGGATCTAATAGATCTTCTCGGAGATCCCAAAAAGGATTTCGTAGACGGAATACCCTCCGAGTTAAAGGTTAGATTGGGAAGGAATCCGATAAGCCTGTCACTATATCTCAAACACGAGGTTTCAAAGGAACCGCGTAAAGGATTAAGGATTAAGCGGTGGTATAATGGGAAGTGGATTCCAGCGACTATAGAGATTGATGAGGATGTGGCGTTCCTGCTCGGAGTTTACCTTGCTGATGGATGTGTGAAAGAGCATAGGGGGAAGAGTGTATGCTTTAGTCTAGGAGCTGGTGAGGAGGAGATTAGGAGGAAGACAATTGAGATCGTGAAGAAGAAATTCGATTTGACTCCGACGATCGAGGATAGGGGGAGCTATAGCTTGGTGACATTCAATTCGACGATCCTAGCCGAGCTGTTTGAGAAGCTCGTCGGAAAGAATCTTGAGGAGAAGCATGTTCCGAGCTTCTTATGGCACGCTCCCAAGAGAATAATCCGCGCATTTCTAGATGGATATAGAGCCGACTCCAGGAGGAATGTTAAAGATAGGAGAGACATCCACTATACTACTAAGAAGAGGGAATTGGCTTGTGAGATATCGTGGCTGGCGAGAATCAGCGGCCTCAATTCATACTTGGTCAAGGAGAAGCATAAGAAATATGGAGTGTATCACGGCGTCTACGTCTCAAGCCTTGGAGAAGGTATAAGACCTCCAAACGCTGATGTCATCCCAGTTAAGCCCATCTATAGGCTTCGTGAGAATTTGAACCCATCAAGTATGCCTTGGAGATTTACACGGGTCTTCCGGAGCGGTAGGAGATTTGTAAGCCGAGAGATAACTAAACAGGTGCTCAACTGGATTCTAAACAAGAGGAGAAATGATATCAAGGCGGAAGATGCCAAGCTGCTGAAGAGGCTGAGAATATTACTAAAGAGTGATGTCGCGCCAGCCCCAGTCCTTAAAGTAGAGGAGGAGAGATATGATCAATATGTTTACGATATCTCAGTTCCTGGGAGTGAGGCATTCTACGGTGGATGTACCCCGATTCTGTTACATAACACCGGCCACGGCGGCATCTCTACAATCCACGCCGAGAGCGTCGAGTCCGCCATCAAGAGGCTCGTAAGCCCTCCGATGAATATTCCTCCAAGCCATATCTCCCTCCTCGACGCCCTAATATTGATTGAAAGAGTCTACCTCCCAAAGCCCTTTAAGGGTAGAGCGTTCGGCAGGAGGGTTAGGTCTATCTGGGAGGTGGCGGATTATGGGAGATACATCACTATAGCTGAGTGGGATCCTTTAAGCGACACGTTTAGAACAGATTTTCCAGCGAGCATAATACTCGACAGGATAGCGTTGAGGCTCGGGAAATCAAAGGAGGATGTCTTGGAAGAGCTTTGGAGGAGGAAGGCGGTATTAGAGTGGATGATGAGAAATAATGTAATCGAGTTGAAGGATGTCGCGAATGTGATCTACTCATACTATACGGCTCCGGAGAAGTTCCTCGAAGAACACGGGATAAAGGTCGTCGCCGCAGCTCCATCAGTCGGGTTCAAGGGAGAGGTTCTAGCGTCTTGGTCTCCAATCCCAAAAGCT
>CAYVHW010000091.1:0-2934 GCA_964451435.1 uncultured Nitrososphaeria archaeon
TCCTCTCACAGATGAGACATCTCACAATATCGTCTTCAAGCTTCTCATAAAGTCGGGCTTGAAACTCCACAACAATAATTCTCTCCACCGGCAATAAAACCATTTTCAGCGATAGCGCTCACTCCAAGCGTAATATGTGGATCTCATCCTTTAAGAGATCTCTATGGCACGCATTTGCGGCGTCAGATTTATTCCTTTGCTGAGTGTATTTTGTATAAAAAGATTTATACGGATCTGATCGGGTCAAAATAGCGGGAGGCTATGCCATTAGAAACGGATGTCATTAAACTCGCTCGAATGGCGTTAGGCAATAGGGTCAGCCGGGCATTCTTGAAGAGGCTCGTCGAGAAGGGACCTGAGGGATATAGGTCTAGGCTCGACTATATCCTTAGCATGCTCGCGGATGAGTCGAAAAAGGAGCACGCATCCCTCTCATGCATGATGGACTATTACTTCTTTAAGCTCTTCGTGGGCGCCATGATAAGATTGCTCCATCTAAGTGAGGAAGAGTTTGAGGCCGGGATAAAGGATCCAAGTGTTAGGAGGGGGATTGAGCTGATCCTGCGAAGCCTCTTGATCTATGGCATCACGGTCCCACAGAGGCTTTGCGCACCATTCCTCATAGTCTGGAACTTCACAAATGCATGTAACCTAAGATGTAAGCACTGCTATCAAAATGCCGGGCCCAAGCCTCTTCCAAATGAGCTAACATTCGAGGAGAAGTTGAATGTCTTGAATCAGCTCGATGAGATGGAGATACCGTCGATAGCGTTTAGCGGCGGCGAGCCGACGATCCACCCGGACTTCATACCGATCGTCAAGGAGGCTTCGAGGAGGGGAATCTATACGGCCGTCGCGACCAATGGGCTGGCCTTCGCGAGCGAGTCCTTCACGGATAAGGCGCTGAAGGCGGGGTTGAATTATGTCGAGGTGAGCTTAGACTCGACGGATCCAAAGGTTCACGACGAGTTTAGGGGGGTTAAGGGTGCTTGGGAGCTCGCGGTCAAGGGGATTAGAAATGTGGTGAAGCATGGGGGCGCGTCGACGGGGATAGCCATGACCCTGACCAAGCTCAATAAGGATCAGATAGGCGACATGGTTAGGCTTGGGGAGGAGCTTGGAGTGACTAGGGTGATCTTCTTCAACTTCATACCGACTGGAAGGGGGAAGGAGAATGTTGCCCTCGACCTAACCCCAGAGGAGAGGGAGGAGGCTCTTAAATGGATCTATCGAGAATCTCGCAGGTCAGGTGTCCAAGTCGTTTCAACGGCTCCCCAGCTCGCGAGAGTCTCATGGCAGATGAGCCAGGGAGAAGATGTCTTACCAACCCACTTCACCGTTCCGAGAAGCCAAACCCTCAGAAGCTTGGCTGAGTTCATCGGCGGATGTGGAGCTGGGAGGATTTACGCGGCGATCCAGCCGGATGGAAAGGTCACCCCATGCGTCTTCATGCCGATAGTGGTTGGCGACTTGAGGAAGCAGACATTTAAGGAGGTTTGGGAGAATAGCGAGGTAATGCTCAAGCTCAGAGACAAGGATCTAATCAAACCCCCATGCGGGGAATGCCCTTATCGATATGTCTGCGGGGGATGTAGGGCTAGAGCCTACTCGTATTACGGAGATTACCTCGCTCCAGATCCAGGATGCCTCAGGGGGCTGATGGTCAGCCGTGGGATGGAGGAGGAGGCCCTAGCCATCTTAGAGAGATAGTTAAATGCTTTTAATTACATCGAGACTGTTTAGCTGGGAGTCATGGGCTTAAGCCTAAAGCAGTTCCTAGCGGAGCTGGCGAAATATATCGATGTCTCAAGCGAGATGCAGGTCGGCGCGGTGGATTATGCGTGTTCAAGCGGTGGAGTGATCTATGTGAAAGAGTTATCTGAGGTTCTCGGACTAAGCTATAAGCAAACCCTCGACTTAATAACTAGGCTTAAGAAGAAGGGACTTGTTGTCAGAAGGGGTATAGGAGTATATAGCCTAACGGAGAGGGGGCGGGAATTATGCAACCTAATGGAAAACCTTAAACCCTCTACCGAGTCCCCATTTAAGGTCATCAGATTATTATTGATCGTCGGAAGCGGATCCAGCGATAAACTCTCGCTTAAGAGGCTTATGAAACTGTCGAGGATGAAGAGAGATGAGCTCGTCAGGATCTTATCCGAGTGGGGTAGATTCTATGAGGAAGATGGAGAAGAATACTTTGAATTTAGTGAGGACGGCGAGAAGCGGTTTGGAGAGCTTGTGCGCGTCCTCGGTATAGGGCCTCTAACCCTGAGAATACTGAGATTTCTTACGAGAGGGCGTGATCTGTCATCGATATTTATGAGGTTCTTGATAATTTATTTATCGGCCTCCATGCTAGTAATATATGATATTCTCACAGGTCATATCCTTGGGGTGATTGCTGCATCGCTTTGGACGGTGGTGACCGTGATCTTCATAATACTCTTCGCATTTAAGAGGTAGCTCATCCCAAAACGTCCTTAATTTCTCTTATCACATCCGCCACATCTATCAATATTAGTCCAAGATTGGCACCAGGCTTTATCAACAATACTAGGGATGATTTCTTTCCCGAGCATATCAGCGCTCCACCATTTTCAGAGAGCATTATCAGCTGAGTTAAGTTTCCGAGTTCTACCTGTTGAGACGCCCTCTCAGCGATGCTCACGAGAGCCGCGAACGCTGCTGAAATGAGGTCTTTATCTATACTCTTCGGGATCTCTCCTACTAGCATGAGCCCCTCATTGCTCACTATCGCCGCCCCCACAATATCTTGATTCATCTCAGAAAGCCTCCTCAAAGCCTCAACGACCTTGTCTATGTTAATCGGCGACAACTTTCTCCATCTTGTAAGCTATCCGAACTTCATATATGTGTATTTCTAAATCTGATGGCCTCTATAGGGCGGTTTGCTTGGGTCTTAGTCGATCT
>CAYVHW010000092.1:0-2815 GCA_964451435.1 uncultured Nitrososphaeria archaeon
TCACCTTCTCTGAGAGCGAGTCCTCGGTCGGCGGCATGATCTTCCAAAGCCTCCACGCATCGTTCATCACATCCATAAATTCTCCCTCGCTTATCCCAAGCTTCTTCCAGAAATCCCATTCATCTAGGTCCTCGAACTCTATTATCTGGCCGGTTCTACGCCTCCATAGCCTTATCCATAGTCTCATCGTATCGGCCAAGACCCCGTCGAGGTCTAGAGCTATCCTAAGCAAGCCCACACCTATAGATCGGCGCGATATATAGAGGCTTCAATGCAGCCTCTCGGGGAGCTGAGGACTGTATCCTCCAAGGGCTAAATCGTTTAATAGAACTCTCAAAACCTCACTTAGGGATCGGGATGCCGACGAATGTCAGGATAAAGCTCACGAGCACGGACTTGGAGAAGATCGAGAGAGTATGCTCCGAGATAAAGGAGATAGCGCTAAAGACTGGGACGAAGATCTCGGGGCCTATACCCCTCCCTAGGAGGAGGCTTATAGTACCTGTAAGGAAGTCTCCATGCGGGGAGGGAACCCACACTTGGAGGAAGCATGAGCTCAGAATCCATAGGAGGCTGATAGATCTCCAGATAACCGATCAAAGGGTTATGAGGCAGATAATGAGGATCCAGATCCCTGAAGATGTCTCAGTCGAGATGACCGTTAGGTGATCGCCCCGATAGTCAGCATCTGATAGAAGATGTACGATATGAAGAATACTATGAGCGTGACTAGGGCTGCCACGGTTCCGCTGAGTCTCCTGCCATAGGCGGTTAAGGCCGTCAGGAATGGTAAGCTTATTCCTTGAGCGATTATCAGGAGCCCATCTCTAACTTGATAGTATAATGGCGTTCCCTTGGGCGGGATTATGGAGAGGTGGAAGAGCTTATTGACCGAGAGTATCGCTGGATAGAACATTAGGGGTAGGAGGGCGACGAAGAGTGAGAGAAGAAACTTCAACTCATCTTGGATCGACGCCAACGCAATCAGCCTCACCCTATCAGCCAATGACTCTCCCTCAGATCTCCGAAACAAGGTTCCTGAAAGTAATATCGATAGGATCGTGATTAAGCCATATAGGATGAATGTGTTTAGGAGGTGGGATCCAATTATCTCCAATGGATTCGGAGCCGTCTCATAGAAGTGTAGGAGGAATGTCCTATGCCTACTATAGATTAGGAGGGTTGAGGAGAGGATGAAGGAGAGGGCTGGGAGAATTATCGTGACTCCAACTCGCTCATAGAGCGGGCTATAAAGCCATAGGGGGAAGAAGACCCCTTGGAGAACTTTCATGAATTTTCCTGGAGGCTTCTCGCCGATGAGATCGGATGATGACACCGTGCCCTTCTCCTTCAACGCCCTATAGACCCTTAAACCCTCCTCCGTGAGCATATAGTTTCTATCATTATCTTGGGTCACAAACCTCCTAAGTTGCCTCAGATTGTAATAGAGTGATCCCGTGCTTATCTTCAAGCCATCCCTGAGAGCCGTCGCGCTAATCTTCCCAGCATCTCCTATGGCCAAGATGATCCTCCTCCTAGTCTTGTATCTGAGAAGCCAGAGTAATTCATCCTCAGATCGAGCGTCGATCGACGCTAGGAGCAAGGTTCGGCCCTCTCCGAAAATCTCCTTAACTTCTAGTTTTAAAAGCTTACCCTATGAATCGAGGAACCCAAGCTTAAATAAGCGTCTTTATGGAATAAGATTTGGAGAGGACTCGGGTAAGATGAGCTGGGTTGAAGATACGGTTACCTTTAGGGGCGCGATAAGGAGGAGCGGGAACAGCCTCGTAATAACCATACCAGCGGAGCTAAGCCAGAGATTCCTCCTAAGAGAAGGCCAAGAGCTGTTAATCTATGGGATATCGAGGAGAGGGCCGGAGTTCGAGGGAGGTCTCCAAATCTATCTAGGATACTTCGTCGTCCATGAAAAGCTCCCGTCCGCGAGATTCAGGGTTGAGGCGGATGATTTAGCCAAGCTCCAGATGATCATCAAGGAGATCGAGAGAGAATATCTACCATCGAGAGTCTTACGTAAAAAGATTGGAGATAGAATAGTTGAGCTACAGTTCATGTTCGGGGCTATAACCGAGAAGGGGATTAAGAGGGTTAGGAGCATGGAGGAGGTCGAGGAGATAGCATCCACGATAGAGTTTAAGCTAAGCTCCGAGGGATTCAAGGTTCTTGAGAGAAGTGTGGAGGAAAGGATAGTTGAGTGGAGGAACATGGATCCAGCCCTAATCTCTAGAGCGGCATATAGGCTCGCGAAGGTTGTTAGGTGGAGCTGGGAGATCTAGGGAGATGAGAGAGGATTGAGGATAATCGCAGACCTACACATACATAGCAAGTATTCTGGAGCTACCTCGCAAAGGATGAATATACCTGAGATCGCGAGCTTCGCCCAGCTTAAGGGATTAAACCTCCTCGGAACGGGAGACGCCCTCCACCCAAGCTGGCTTAAGGAGCTTAAGAGGGATCTAGAGCCTATTGATGAGACGGGATTCTATAAGCCCAAGATGGGTGGAGAGGTCTACTTCGTAGCTCAAACCGAGGTCGCGACCGTTCACCAATATATGGGTAAGGCTAGGAGAATTCATCACGTAATCTTGATGCCGAGCCTAGAGGTCGCGGAACAGCTCTCAGATAGACTCAGCAGGTTTGGGAACGTCTCAGCCGATGGTAGACCTGTTCTAAACATGAAGCCATCCGAGCTCGTCGAGATCGTGATCGAATTCGATTGGAGGAACCTAATATTCCCAGCCCACATCTGGACCCCTTGGTGGAGCATGCTCGGAGCGAGGGGAGGCGTCGATAGCTT
>CAYVHW010000093.1:0-2717 GCA_964451435.1 uncultured Nitrososphaeria archaeon
CTGGGGCGTGGAGGAATGCGAAGTGGAGGACGTGGCTCTCGATCCACTCGCCGTAAAACGCCATCTCCCTAAGCTTATTCGCAGCGTCTGAAACCTTGATTCCGAGGATCTTCTCCATCGCCCTACTAGCCGCCATAACGTAGGCTAATGGGCAGATCCCGCAGATCCTCGCGGTTAGGTCCGGGGCTTCAAGATATGATCTACCCTTTAGGAATGCCTCGAAGAATCTCGGGGGCTCGAAAATATTCACCTCCACATAGTCTATCTTGCCATCCTTGACCTTGACCCAGACTCCTCCCTCGCCCTCAACTCTCGCGAGCTGCTTAACCCTTATCTCGAAATAATCTTTACCGCTCATAGCTCTCGAGAAACCTCCTAATAGGTTCAGACCAGCTCGTAATGTTGCGAATTCTTGAGGCTACCTCCTCTCGAGATAAGCCTAGATCCTCGAACCTCTTAGCTAGGGCGTCGGGCTTAGGATCTATCGTCGGGCCGAAGCATCCATAGCATCCCCTCCCATAGCTTGGGCAGAGGGCGCCGCATCCCTCCTTAATTATCGGCCCTAGGCATGGCTCACCCTTAGCGACCACCACGCATACATTCCCTCTACGCTTACATTCTTGGCAAAGACTCTCCTCTCGATGATAAGCTCTCCTCCCTATCAATATCTGCTTTAAGGTGCTTAGGAGTTGGAGCTTATTCGCCGGGCATCCGCCGATCGCGTAGTCGACCTCGATGAAATCTGATATGGGCCTAGACTTCTCAAGAGCCTTAACCCATTCAGGCTTCTCGTAAACGGTCTTCTTCACCTCCTCAAATTCCATCCAATTTCTGAGAGCCTGTATCCCGCCATAGGTTGCGCATGAGCCCACCGAGACCACGATCTTCGAGTTCTCTCTAATGTTCTTGACAAGCTTCTCCTCATGTGGGGTCGAGACCGATCCCTCGATCAAGGCCACATCGTATGGGCCGGGCTTAGCATCGCTGCTCGCCTCCAAGAAGTATGCGACCTCAACCCTATCGAGTAACGCCAATAACAGTTCGCCGAGGTCGATTATCTGTTGCTGGCATCCACTACAAGATGTCAGCTTGAAGACCGCTAGCCTAATCTTACCATTTATCCCGCTCATATCTGATCCACCCAGAAATACTTCTTAATCATCCAGTATGGGAAGACTGGGCCATTCCGGCAGACGAAGTAGGGGCCGACTTGGCAGTGGCCGCATAAGCCGACCCCACACTTCATCCTCCTCTCAAGTGAGAGATATATCTGGTTTCCCTTGAAGCCCTGCTTCTCTAAAGCCTTCACCGTGAACCTCATCATTATCTCTGGGCCACAGACTAGGGCGACGGCATTCCTAGGATCCACGCTCGCCTTGGGTATTAGTTGAGTGACGACTCCGACATTTCCCGTCCACGTCTCATCGGCGCGATCGACCGTTAGGAGTAGCTCGGAGTTCGGGATCTTGCGATACTCATCAAACTCATATCTATAGAGTAGGAGGCTCGGATTTCTGGCTCCATAGAGGATCGATAATCTACCATAATCCCTCCTATTCCTCTCGACCTCCCTTATCACGGGTCGGAGCGGCGCGAGCCCTATTCCCCCTCCCACGATCAACACATCTTTGTCCTTTAGCTTCTCGATGGGCCAGCCCTTACCATACGGCCCCCTCAAACCTATCAAATCCCCTCTCCCAAGCTTAAACAGATACTCTGTTAAGGTTCCTATAGATCTGACGGTTTGGATTATCACACCATCAGATTCTATTCCACTAACCGAAACGGGAGCTTCACCGACGCCTGGAATATAGATCTCGGTGAATTGGCCTGGCTTTGGTTTCTCAAGCTTGGCTTTAGGCTTGAAGTAAAAAGTCTTGGTATCTGGGGTCTCGGGTATTATGTTGAGAATCTCGGCCGGTGTTGGGGTAAGCTTGCTCCTAACTATTTCCTGCATCTCTCCTCCACCTCCTCAACGATCTTAGAAATAACTTCTCGAAGATCTATTCCAGCCGGACACCAGGTGATGCATCTACCGCATCCAACGCATCCAAATGATCCGAACTGCCTAAGCCAGTAGACGAACTTGTGGAGGATCGAGTGTCTGTATCTCGCCCATAGATCTTTCCTGAAATGTCCTCCAGCGACTTGAGCATAGCTATAGCTGTGACATCCATCCCAGATCCTAATCCTCCTCGAAGATCCATCTAGCTCTGGTTCATCGATTACGTCGAAGCAGAAGCAGGTGGGGCAGACCATGTTACAGTTCGCGCATCCCAGGCATCTCTCAGCCATCTCTCGATAAACTTTCGATTCGAGGTTTAGCTCTAAAATGTCTGGAAGGTTCTCCAACCTAAACCCTGCCTTAGCCCTTTCAGCCGCCTTCAAGATCGCCCGCCTAAAGGCATCCACTTGATCGGGTGTCGCAGGCTCTAGACTCAGCTCTCCTAGGATATCAGCTCCTAGATCACTTCCAGGCTGGAATAGGATCATGGAGTCATCAAGCCTAGTATACGCTATGTCAAATCCCGTTGAGGCGGCTGGCCCAGTTCCCATAGTCGCGCAGAAGCAGTTCTCCCCCGGCTCTACGCAATTCTCAACCACGAGGAGCAGGTTTTCCCGCATCTTTAAGAAATACTCGTCTCCAAGCTCTCCCTGAACTCTGTCCATGATCTTTATCGCCGCCAGGTCGCATGGCTTTATCCCGAAGAGCGCGG
>CAYVHW010000094.1:0-2443 GCA_964451435.1 uncultured Nitrososphaeria archaeon
GCGAAGGCATACATAATCTATAGGAAGGAGAGGGAGAGGATAAGAGAGGAGAAAAAGAAGATCCTGGAGAAGGATTATGTCGATGAAGTCGATAAGGCGTTCAGCCTAAACGCCCTCCGCCTAATGGCCGCTAGATATCTGATGAAGGATGAGAAGGGGAGGCTCAGAGAAGGGCCTAAGCAGATGTTCCAGAGGGTTGCGGCTCTAATAGTCATCCCAGACATACTCCACGATCCAGAGATCTTCGATAAAGAGTTCGGTCAACCAAAGCACCCTGACGAGGACTTCGATCCAGTCGCCTACGAGGGGAAGATGGGGCTCGGGAGGAAGCCTAACGGTGGGTTCGAGGTAACTTGGAACAGATGGCATCTTGAGCGAATGAAGAGCCTATACGATGAACTGAACCACCAACACGCCATGAAGCTTCCTTGGAGCGTCTTCCTGAAGATGTTGATGGAGGGGAGGTTTGAGAAATACTATGAGAACTATCGGAGATACTATGAGCTCATGGTCGAGAAGAAGTTCATGCCGAACAGCCCAACCCTCTTCAACGCCGGAGCGAGGCTTGGACAGCTATCGGCCTGCTTCGTACTAGACATAGACGATAACATAGAGTCCATCATGGAGGCCGCGAGAGATGCGGCGTTAATCTTCAAATCTGGTGGAGGGGTTGGGATAAACTACTCAAAGCTCAGACCTGAGGGAGACTTGGTATTCTCGACCTTTGGGGTTGCCTCAGGCCCAGTCTCATTCATGAGGATCATAGACACGGTCACCGATGTGGTTAAGCAGGGCGGGAAGAGGCGTGGAGCGAACATGGGCATACTCGAGATATGGCATCCAGACATAGAGACATTCATCCACTCGAAGGAGAAGGAGGGCTTCCTAGAGAACTTCAACATCTCCGTCCTAATCTCACCAGACTTCTGGAAACACTATCAGGAGAAGAAGCCATATCCATTGATAAATCCAAGAGATGGAAAGGTCTGGAAGACCGTGGACCCGGTCAGGCTGTTTAGAAGCATAGCCGAGGCGGCTTGGAAATCCGCCGAGCCCGGAGTCCTATTCCTCGACAACATAAACAAGCATAACGTCTTTGAGAGGAAGTATGGGAAGATTAGGTCGACGAACCCGTGTGGCGAACAACCCCTATATCCATTCGAGTCCTGCAATCTCGGAAGCCTAAACGTCTATGCATTCATAAAGTTTGACGACGATGGAAGGGCTTTCTTCGACTGGGATGAGTTCGCCGAGGCCGTTAAGGTCGCTGTCAGTTTCCTTGACAACGTCATAGACGTTAACAAGTATCCGTTGGAGATGATCGAGTATAAGACTAAGAGGACTAGGAGGATTGGGCTCGGGGTGATGGGGGTTGCGGACGCATTATTCGCCCTCGGGATACCATATAATAGTGAAGAAGGGTTTGAGTTCATGAGCAGGCTCGCCGAATTCCTGGCATATCACGCATACTTGAGGAGCGTCGAGCTCGCCGAGGAGAGAGGGCCGTTCTCGGCCTACTGGGAGTCAGATTACCCGGCTGGGAGGATGCCGATCGAGGGATTCTATCATCCAGAATGGTGGACCCTAGACTGGAGGGGCTTGGTGGAGAAGATTAAAAAGCATGGGATTAGGAATAGCCACGTGACCACGGTTGCGCCGACGGGAAGCATCTCGATGCTCGTCGACGTCTCTTCTGGGCTTGAGCCTCAGTTCGCCCTAGTCTATGAGAAGAGGGTGACAGTTGGGACATTCTACTATGTTGATAGGGAGTTTGAGAGGCAGATGAAGGAGAGGGGATTGTTGAATGATGCAATACTGAAGAAGATAGCCGAGAACGGCGGATCGATTCAGGGATTGGAGGAGATTCCAGAGGATCTTAGAAGGGTGTTCCTAGTGGCGTATGATATTCCATGGTGGGATCACATCAGAGCCCAACACGAGTTTCAGAAGTGGATCGATGCATCGGTGAGCAAGACGATAAACATGCCTGCGTGGGTTACGGTCGAGGATGTCTTAAAGGCATATCTATTCGCCTACAAACTTGGGTTGAAAGGATTGACGATCTATAGAGATACCTCTAGATCGGTTCAGGTCTTGGTAACCCCATCGCAGAGACTCAATAGATACATAACCCTAACCCCGAACAACACCTTGAAGATCATGGAGAGCTTGGGGATAGAGCCTCCCGCAACGAGCGTCGGAGAGGTTAAGGAGGAGGGTAGGAAGAGGGTCATGGAGGTGATGTATTCGGGGGAGGGGTTAGAGGCCGCGTCGACGACGGCTGAGAAGGAGTCCAAGCCTAAACATCCAACGCTCAAGATCGAGAAATGCCCAGTATGTAATGGCATGAATCTAGTCTATCAAGAGGGATGCGTTCGCTGCCTCGACTGTGGGTGGGCGAGCTGCGTCATCGCGTAGAAAGATATGTTAACTTAGGTTTAAT
>CAYVHW010000095.1:0-2405 GCA_964451435.1 uncultured Nitrososphaeria archaeon
AGGTCTTCGAGGCCATGGGCGAGAGAGACTTCAATAATCTAAGCTCCCTCCTGCTGGAATATTCCAATCCGGAGACCTCAACCTTACCCTCAGCCTTCTCATTTATCAGCCTCTCAAGCTCCCTTAGGTCGAGATACCTTCGCCTAGGATGCTTCAATTCTAGGACGAACGGCCTACCAGTCCCTACGACCGTCGCATCCACATCCTCCCTCCCAGCCCCATGGAACTTGTAGTCTAGTGCCTCGAAGAACTCTAGAGCTGGATTACCGATCAGCTCGCTTATCGACTCCGGATACTCCCTACCAGTATAGTTGCAATACTCACATCCCCTACCCCAACAGTATCTACAATACCATGGGGTCTGTGGGAGATCTCTCACGAGCTTCCTATAGAATCCCTTGATGAAGAGGGGGTTGACTTGGATTAGGTAGTCGTTTGAGAATATGTCGACCAAGACTACTATCTCTGGATTATGATATTCTACCACCGCGTCGAATCTCCTCAAGAGGATTCTCCCAACTTCCCTCGTCACATCATTCTTGATGTCCTCTCCCGTATCTATCTCGAACTCAGATCTTATCAAGTCCTCCCTCTCCCTCACATCCGGCGGAATCCTCGCCCCCACGACGAAGTTCTTGAACTCATACTCCTTGAGCTCCTCGGAGATCCTCTCAGCGATCTCATTAAACCTCCTCCTATTCAAGACTCCGTTACAGATATAGCATGACTTGGCCTCAGGCGCTTCAAGCCCGAGGTTCTCCAAGCTCTTAGCGGCAGCCCTAAACCCGCTTGCCGCGAGGATCTTCAAGATCTCGGCGTCTCCAGCCTCCTCTCTTAGCCGCGTACATGCATCCATGAATAGCATCGTCTTTATCGCCCTCCCCCTCTCAAGATTCGTTAAGCCCGACCCTATGGATGCGAACTGCCTCCCCAAGCAATAATCGCATAGTGGGTAGGTCTTCAGGATTTCGATGGACTTCCTTAAGATGTCGAGAGGCTTCTCCATCCCAAATCCACCAATAATTTATCGAGGATTTAATCTTACTTCATCATCCTCCCATAAAGCTTCCTAAGTATCTTTTGGGGAGATCTCTTAGCAGCCTTCATGAGCTTCCTCGTAAGCTTATACTGTTTGAGCAGGGACTTCACATCCTTCTCCGAGACCCCAGCTCCCCTCGCAATCCTCCTAATCCTAGATGAGTGTAGGATCTTTGGATCTCTTCTCTCCTCAGGGGTCATGGACTGGATTATCGCAGCCCACTTATCGATCTGCTTCTCGGTCTCAGCCAAGGCTTCTGGAGACATCTCTGGAAGGCCTGGAATCGGCAGCTTTGAGAGTAGTTTTGATAATGGTCCTGTCTTCCTCATCTCCCTCAACTGGTTCACGAATTCTTCTAGGGTGAACTCTCCTCTCAGAAACTCCTTAGCCCTCTCCTCGCTCACCCGGATCTCCGCGAGCCTAACTCTCTCGATCAATCCCTCGATGTCTCCCATCCCGAGGAGTCTTCCGACATACCTGCTGGGGTTGAATAGCTCTATGTCTTCGAGCTTCTCACCTGTTCCGAGAAACTTTATCCTCGCACCTGTCTCCGCCACCGCCGATAACGCTCCACCACCCCTCGCCGATGTATCCATCTTCGTCAAGATTATCGAGCCTATCGGTGCGACCTCGTGGAACGCCTTTGCCTGAACTCCAGCCACCTGGCCTATCGTCGCGTCGATTATTAACATCACCTCATCCGGGTTGATCTTCTTTTGGAGATCCCTCATCTCCCTCATCAAGCTCTCCTGGCTCCTATGTCTCCCAGCCGTATCTATCAGGATCACGTCAACCTTGTCTGAGAGCTCCTTAACCCCACGCCTAGCAATCTCGACCGCGTCAACTCCATCGAGATAGAAGACCGGGATGTCCCTTCCATCCAATAGCTGTCTCAGCTGATCATGTGCTCCGGGTCTATAGGTGTCGGCGCAGATCACCCCAACCCTATATCCATTGAGCTTGAGATAGTTTGCGAGCTTGGCCACGCTCGTCGTCTTTCCGGTTCCCTGAATCCCGACCATCATGATCACGTAAGGCTTCTTGGTTATCTTCAGTTCAGCTGGCTTCTCGCCCAACAATTTAACCAGCTCATCATAGACGACCTTTATCACATGATCCTTCCTCGATATTCCGGGAGGCGCCCCCTCCCTCAAAGCCCTCCTCCTAATGTTCTCCGAAAGTTTTTGGACGAGCTCCACGTTCACATCCGCCATTATCAAGGCTCTCTGAAGATCCCTCACAAGCTCCTCGATAACCCTCCTATCGACCGTGCTCGCCGACCTAAACCTGCTTAAAGCCCTCCTAAGCATCTCTGAAAGCGACGGCATCCCACTCCGACATCAACCATCCAAGCTACAAGTATTAA
>CAYVHW010000096.1:0-2207 GCA_964451435.1 uncultured Nitrososphaeria archaeon
CCCAAAGCAGGTATGGTCCATACTTGACGACCAATGCTGGGAAGAGTATCCATTCGCCGCTTCCAATTGCCAAAGATCCTAGGATGACGCCTGGGCCGACCATCTTCAGGTAGCCGAGTATTCCTTGGCTTGGAGGGTCTGGAAGCTCCGTCTCGACCATCTTCCATCCCTTAGAGGATTGGGCTATAAGGGCTGATTATAAGCTTTAGTGATCAAAAATGTGTATCGTAGATCCTCATTCCACGGGCTAAAACACGGAGACTGCAGACGCTTTAAAAGCTAGGTAAACTCGCTTCCCAACCCCTAAGTTCAAGTCTTCTAGGGCGTTCCTTGTGAGATAGACGGTGAAGGGTAGCCCGGCATCGATCTTGAGGGAGATGTATGGGGGCTTCTCCGAGATCTCCTCTATAACCCCTTCGAGGACGTTTCTAGCGCTTATCCTAGCCTTTTCGAGGAGGATGACTATGTTTTCAGGCCTTATGGCGACCATGACCTTGCCAGACCTTCTAGTCGCCGCATAGACCTTCACCCCTCCGAGATCTATCTCGGCCAGCTCACCCCTCCTCGCCACAACCTCTCCCTTAAACAGGTTCTTCGTGCCCGTGAAGGATGCTATCAGCTCATTCCTCGGATTCATGATTATCTCCATAGGCTCGCCTACTTGGAGGATCTCTCCATTAAACATGGCCGCCATCCTATCCCCTAGATCGACGGCCTCGATGAAGTCATGGGTGACGTGGATGGCCGTGAACCCCAACATCCTCCTAACCTCCTTAAGATAATCTCTAACCTCTTCCCTAGTCTCTGGGTCGAGAGCGCTTAGAGGCTCATCCAGTAGGAGGATCTTTGGCTCGATTATCAGGGCTCGGGCGAGGGCGACCCTCTGCTGCTCCCCACCGCTTAGGGTTGAGACCCTCCTCTCCAATAAATGCTCTATTCTAAGCTTGCTGGATAGTTCTCGAACCCTCTTCTCAACCTCATCCCTAGGATGGCCTCTAATCCTAAGCCCATATCCTATGTTATCCTTGACCGACATATGTGGGAAGAGGGCGTAGTTCTGTGGAACATATCCTATAGACCTCTTCTCGGGTGGGAGATATGTGACATCGACGCCGTCCAAGAGTATCTTTCCAGAGTCTGGGTAGTGGATTCCTGCGATTAGTTGGAGGAGGAGGGTCTTCCCAGCGCCGGTCGGCCCCATCACGACGAAATACTCTCCACTCCGCACCTCCAGGCTAACATCCCTTATCCGAAAACTTTTCCAGCTCTTCGAGACGGACTTTAGGGAGAGCAGAGATCTCGATGCCATCTCATCGATCATCTCCTTAAGATGTAGTTTAGGATTAAGACCACGATTATGCCGATTAGGAGTAGGAGGGCTGTTATTGGGATGGCGGCGGATAGTCCGAATGCCTCGAACCTCTCGATCACTAGGAGGGCTATGGACTTGGGGTATGGGGCGACTATCAATAAAGCCCCGACCTCGCTGACAGCCCTCGCCCAAGTAACTATGGCCCCGGAGACTATCGATCTGAATGCAAGTGGGATTGTTATCGTGAAGAACGTCTTAAAGTGTCCGGCTCCAAGGGTTCTAGCAACATGCTCAAATGTCTCATCGATCATCGAGAAACCGGATCTGGCCGAGCTTATGAAGATCGGAGCGCTCACGAAGAGCATCGCCAAGACTATCCCCCAAAAACTATCCTCAACCACGATCCCGATCCTGCTTAGAATCTCCCCAATCGAGCTCCTAGAGTGATAGGCTAGGAGGACGAGTATTCCGGCGACGCTGTGGGGAATGGCTAATGGGACGTTCAATAGGGACTCTAGGAGGTTCTTTAAGGCGAAATCCCTTCTAGCTAGAATGTATGCTAGGGGTGTTCCGAATAGTAGGGCTGAGATGGTCGCCGTGGCCGCTGCCGTGAACGTCGTTGAGAGGGCGTTTAAGACCTCCAAGTCCATTAGAGCCTCCCCCACCTGAATCGGATTCGTCATGAGGAAGGCCACTATCATAGGGATGAGGAGAATGAGCACGATAATCGATCCAAGTATCGAGAATGTTAAGAACAGGTTTTCAACCCTCCTCATATCATCACCCCAGCTCAATCTCCCTTGGGACATTCCCATATCTTATGAACCTGTCTAGGAATGGTTGACCATTTTTCTCGAAGATCTCTCTCCCGACATCGCTCAATAATAGATTTATG
>CAYVHW010000097.1:0-2168 GCA_964451435.1 uncultured Nitrososphaeria archaeon
CCAGAAGATACTCCTATACAGGAGGTCTATGAATGCCTCGACCGTCATCTAAGTTCATTCAGACCATGTGAAGCCGATTAATTAACTTCTCCCTAGCGGTCGGCCTTCAACAATAATACCACGTCGCCCACATTCGTCCCAGTATAACCCGTTATTATCAGCCCTCCAATGCGCTTGAAGAAGGTGTTTGAGTCGTTCTCGGCTAAGAACTTGGCTGGATTTAGGCCAAGCCTTAAAGCATCCTGATAGGTCTCCCCATCCACTATCGCCCCAGCCGCGTCGGTCGGCCCATCGACCCCATCGGTTCCAACGCTCACCAAGCAACAGTTCTTCAAACCTCTTAGCTTGATCGAGGCTGAGAGGGCGAGCTCCTGATTTCTCCCACCAATTCCCCTCCCCTTAACGGTGACGGTCGTCTCCCCACCCATCACTATAGCGTGCTTTCCCCTCCGCTCAGATAATTGTCTGAGGAGTCCGGCGGCGAATATTCCTATCTCCCTCGCCTCACCCTCCATGAATCTCGTCAAGGTCGTAGACCTATATCCCTTGGATCTAAGGTATTTCTCGGCCGCCTTACACGCATCCCCGACGCTGGCCACGATGAGGTTTTTGATCCTCTTAAAGATGGGGTCTCCGGGCTTAGGGGTCTCCTCAACCTTCCCATCGAGGCCAAGCCTTATCCTATGTCTCACCGATTCGGGAATCTTATCCCATAAGCCATACTTGTTTAAGACCTCATATGCGTCCTTGAAGGTGGTTGGGTCGGGGGCCGTTGGCCCAGATCCTATGGTCTCAAGCTTGTCTCCCACGACATCTGAGATTATCAAGGAGATCACGAGACCCTTTGAGAGCCTCCGTCCCAGCAATCCGCCCTTGATCCCCGAGATATGCTTCCTCACGGCATTCACCTCATCTATATTCGCCCCACTCGCTAGGAGCAACTTCGTGACCTCGACCTTATCTTGAAGGGTTACGGGATCGGCTGGCATAGGGAGTAGGGCTGACGCACCGCCAGATAAGAGGAATAGTGTGAGGGTCTTCTCCCCGACCTCCTCAGCATATTCCAGGATCCTCGACGCGGCCTTGACTCCAAGCTCGCTTGGTATGGGGTGGGTTGAGGGCAGAACCTCCAGTTTCTCCAGCCTCGCTTTCTCGGCGAGCTCTCTCGGCGCTACAATCGCCCCCTCGCTGATGAAGTCTCCCAAGACCTCCTCAATATACTCGGCCATCCCTATCGAAGCCTTACCGGCGCCGAGGACGAGTATCCTCTCAAACCTCTTTAAGTCTACCCTCCTATTCGCGACGACTAGCTTGCTCCCCCTCCTCCTAATATTCCTCTTAAGGGAGTTTCTAGGGGTCACGTCTCTTATCGCCGCCTCAACAGCTCTAAGGGCGTGGCGTCTAAGCCTCGCGGCAACCCCCTTCCTCATCCCGACGAGCTCATCGAAATTTGAGATGAGAACACGTTTATCCATAGGCCATCATCTAATGAAGTTGGCTGGATTAATGGTTTTCCCCGCACATATAGTTTTTAGGAAAGGAGGTGATCTGAGGATAGATGGCGGGCTACATCTCTAACAGGGCGCAGATCCATGGAGCCGTCATGGAGAACGCCATAATACTTGGTGAGAGCGTCATAGGTGAGGAGACGCTTATCGATAACTGGGCATGTGTCGGCTACCCAACTAGACGAAAGCTTAAACGAATTCCAAAGAAGATCGAGGAACTCGACTCGATCAGCGACGGAGCCAAGATAGGGAGAAGCTGCATCATCAGAAGCTTCACCATAATCTATGAGGGAGCCGAGCTTGGAGACCGCGTCGAGACCGGGCATGGAGTATTGATTAGGGAGAGATCGAGGATTAGATCCAATTCTAGGATTGGGAGCTTCAGCCAGCTCGATGGAGAGGTTCATGTGGGCGAGAACGTTAACATCCAGTCCATGGTCTACTTACCCCACCTAACATGGATCGACGATAACGTGTTCATAGGGCCTAACGTGATCGTGACGAATGACCGGTATCCGGTGAGCAAGAGGTTGAGCGGGGTTAGGATAGGGAGAGGCGCCGTGATCGGGGCTGGGGCGGTGTTGATCGCAGGGATAGAGGTTGGGGAGAACTCGGTTATAGCCGCTGGATCGATAGTGACCAAGGATGTTCCAGCGAACT
>CAYVHW010000098.1:0-2147 GCA_964451435.1 uncultured Nitrososphaeria archaeon
CTTGAGTGGTGGATGAAGACCAGCTACTACAACATCTCCGGGATCCCGAAAGGCTCATACTATAATGTCTGCACGCCCATAGCCCTCTACCCAGATCACATACATTACTTCGACCTCGAGGTCGATGTGATCGTGAAGCCTAACGGTGAGGCGGGGATGATAGATGTTGAGGAGCTTGAGAGGGCTGTTGAGGAGGGGAGAATTCAGGAGGATTTGATGAAGAGGGCGTTGAGGGTCGCCGACGAACTTCTGTCCAGGCAACCCTAACCCTTCTCCAAGACCATCCCATACCAAGTCTTCTTTAGATGGGGAAGCCTCCTAGATGAGATATATTTCACGATTAGGATCGATGGAGCTATGCTTAGGATTGAGTGGATTAGGTTGAAGATCGCCGTGAAGGCTAAGACCATGATTAAGCATGAAAGCTCCCCTGAGAAGTTTATGCCCAAGGCCAAGGAGATCGTCCTCGCCGCCAAGCTCATGAAGTCTGGGAATAGGAGATATGCTATGAGATAATTCATGGCCGTCATGCTCAATATCCTGAAAAGTGCTCCGAGGAGAAAGCTTAGATGGAGCGTGAATTTAGATCTCTTGAATATCTTAGCCCCGATCCAGAGCCCGAGAAGCATGCTGAAGACCGCTAGGAACTTCATGCTAGGCCCGATAGGCGAGAACTCACCTCTCCAGAGCAGGATAGCCCAGTAGATCAACGCAGACCCTACACCTGGAACCGGGCCAAAGCATAGTAGTGCGATCATGACCGGGATCTCCGCGAGATCGAACTTCAGATATGGTATTGGGGGGTATGGGATGCTTAGGGAGAGTATTGCGAGGATCGAGGCTAAGGCTCCGAAGATCGAGGTTGCTGAGATCAGTAAGCTCAATCTATGATGCATACCCATGGCTGACTTGATTCCAGCCTCGCCGATTTAAAAGATGAGTTTATACCCAGAAATTGGTAGAATTCAGTCTAAAACGCCTTCAAAGAAGTCTCTACAGACCCTTTCATAGTCTTCAGGAGCGCCCACGTCCACCCAATACCCGTCATGGATATAGGCGTAGAGCTTCCCCTTATCTGCGAGGGCTGGGAAGATGTCCTCCTCGAGCGACGAAGGCTTTCCGGATGGGATATAGTTGAAGATCTCTTGCTCGAAGACATAGATCCCAGCGTTAACGAGGCCTGAGGCGGGCTGTCTAGGCTTCTCCCTAAATGCTATCACCCTACCATCCTCATCCACAGAGACTAGGCCGAATCTACTCGCATCCTCAACCCTCGCCAAGACTATGGTCGCGACCCCGCCCTTCCTCATATGATATCTTAGAAGGCTTGAGAGGTCTAGGTCGTTGAAGAGTATGTCTCCATTCACGGCCAAGAAGGTTCCATTAAGCTTCTTCTCAGCATTCTTTATCGCTCCAGCAGTTCCAAGCGCGCTCTTCTCAAGCGAATACTGAATATTCACTCCCAAGACGCTTCCATCCCCGAAATATTTGATTAGATGCTCTCCAAGATAGCCTATCGCTAGGACGAAGTTATAGATTCCCTGCTCCTTAAGCTTCAGAATCAAGTGTTCGAGGATCGGCTTATAGCCCACGGGCATCATAGGCTTAGGGATGCTGATGGTTAGGGGTCTCATACCTATTCCTGGGCCACCGCAGAGGACGAGGCACTTCATAGACTCCCTTATGAGCTTCTCCTTAACCGCCTCGATTATGAAGGCGCTCCGCTTACGGGGTGGGACATGGGATTTTAAGGCATTCCAAAGATCTAGGGGAAACTCTATGCTAGTCCTATGCTTTTTCATGCAATTTCTATGCAGTCCTCTACATATAACCTTTATGCACTCACGCCGACAACTTAACCCCAGACAACTCTATTCATAACTTGGCTGAGAAAATGGTTAAAAGTACATAGAACTCTAAATGCCAACGATGTTGAGAGTAGCGGTAAACGGGATGGGTAGGATTGGGAGGCTCTTCACGAGAGCCGCCCTCCAGCATCCAGAGTATGGGAAGAGCTTCGAGATAGTGGCCTTCAACGATCTTACCGATGCGAAGACCATAGCATTTCTGCTGAAGTATGACTCGGTTCACGGAAAGCTTAATCGAAGGATTGAAGCGACTGAAGATGGCATAAGGATCGATGGATA
>CAYVHW010000099.1:0-2126 GCA_964451435.1 uncultured Nitrososphaeria archaeon
CATGCCTCTCACCATCTCTAAGGAATCCGAAGGGGATTGGGGTTCCATAGCGGCCCGTCACGGGCTTCTGGGCGACAGGCCTTGGATGGCTTCCCCTCATTATAGGCGCGACCGCGACCTCGGCTCCCTCCTCGCTCAGCCTTAGCAGGGGATATAGTAGCTCTATGTCCTCGAACTCATTCGCCGCTATAATCGCAACCCTCTTACCCTTTAGCCTCTCACCAAGCCCTGCTCGTTTGATGAGCATGTATGATTGTTTTAATTTGGCTGTTTTAAGGCTTGATTGCTTGGATGGATCATCCAACCCTTATATTTCCCGAAACCAATTAACACCCGATGCGCATGAGGCGGGCTACCTCGATCCTCCTCTTATTGTTGATCCTCAGCCTACTCACTCCACTGAGCCTAGTATCCGCGCAGGAGCAGGGAGTAACCGTCATAGATGATTTTGGAAGAGAGGTTCTGATACCGCATGAGCCTAAGAGGATAGTCTCTATAGCTCCGAGCATCACCGAGACGCTCTTCGCCCTAGGCTTAGGGGATAGGGTTGTCGGCGTAACCAGCTACTGTAATTATCCGCCTGAGGTCTTGGAGAAAGTCGGTGAGGGGAAGATAACGGTCATAGGAGGATTCACGAACCCGAGCTTGGAGAAGATCATCGGATTAAACCCTGATCTCGTTATAGGCCACAACCTCTTGAAACCCGAGTTTGTTAAGAAGATTGAGGATGCTGGAATACCGATCATAGTCATCAAGACATCTGAGACCATCCAAGGAGTATATGATGATATTGAGTTGATCGGAAGGGCGTGTTGGGCCGATGATGCCGCCTCGAAGCTCGTCGAGAAGCTCAAGAACAGGATAACGTTTTGGGAGAAGCGGGTTGAAGGGGTCGAGAAGGTCGATGTGGCTGAGATAGCTTGGGTGAATCCCCTCTGGGTCGCTGGAAACCGGACATACATCCACGACATAATCGAGCACGCCGGGGGCAGAAACGTCTTCGCAGATAAGAATTGGTGGGCCTCTGTAAGCGATGAAGAACTCGTCGCGAAGGATCCGGACTACATAATCGTCCCATATAGGCATGACCAGGAACTCATCTATGAGGGGATGATGAAGATGAAGGAGGAGGGACTACTACATGGAGAGGTCATCCCGATAGATCCAGACATAATCAGCAGGCCTGGGCCTAGGGTGGCTTTACTCTTCGAGATGGTGGTCAAGGCCCTACATCCAGAGGTTTGGAGCAAGGTCTACGAGGTTGAGAATCTGATAGCTCCGAGGAGGGCGATCGTCGGAGATCTCATAACAGTCTACGCCTTGGTGAGGAATCCTGGAATGGTCGCGGGAGAGAAGATCGTGGAGTTAAGCGTCGACGGGAAAACACTCTCAAAGACTGTTAAACTAGGTCAAGGTGAGGAGAGGTTACTAAATTTCACATTCGTCGTCGAGAGGAAGGGGACGTATGAGGTGAGGCTTGGATCTTTATCGAGGCCTATCGAGATCTCTCCGACGAGCGAGGAGATTATGAGCGAGGCGAGGAAATCCATCGAGGAATCCATGAGAAGCTATGTGGATGAGGTGATCTCGCCGATCTCGTCCAAGCTGGACTCGGTGGCCTCCGACGTAAGCTCCCTCAAAAAGGATCTCGATAAGCTCAAGTCCAGCACATCATCTGAGATCATGAAGCTCTTGGGAGAGGTCTCAAAGCTCGGCGAACAGATAGGCTCGCTTAACAGCTTGGCCACGGCATCGATGATCATCTCGATCATAGCGTTGATAATCTCCTTGGCCTCGGTGGCATACGCATACCATAAGGTAAAGAAGGCTTAATGGTAATCGGGAGATGAGCGGGGAGTCTCAAGAGATCCTTGAGGCCAGGCTTAAAGAAATAGGGCTACTTAAACGTAGATTGCTTAGATGGAAGCTCATCCTAACCTACCTGACCATAGGTCTATGCCTGACCATCATAGCGGCGACGGCGATAGGGCCCGTCTACATCCCCCCAGCCGAGATAATCTCAATAATCTTGCATAAACTTGGATTAAGGGCCGGCGGATTCAGCGAGCCCCACATGAAGATAATCCTCCAGCTAAGGCTTCCGAGAATACTCCTAGGAATACTCG
>CAYVHW010000100.1:0-2054 GCA_964451435.1 uncultured Nitrososphaeria archaeon
AACCTTAAGGTGACTCTGAGCGATGTGAGGATAGAAGGCATAGACGAGGTTGACGAAGACTGGATTAGGACTGCTCCGAAGAAAGGTATGGCCGTGAGACTTCTCGGCATAATAGATGATAGGTTGAGGGTTCAGCCTACTGAGATCCCAGCATCAGATCCATTAGCCGTGAAATATGCTTTAAACGCGGTATCCTTTAGTATGGAAAACTCTGGTAGACATGTGATCGTTGGAAAGGGCGCTGGCGGAGTCGAGACGGCTACGGCGATCTTAAGAGATCTCATCTATATCAAGAGAAGTTTGGTAGGTGAGGTTGCATGAGAGTTGTTATGAAATTCGGTGGATCATCGCTGAAAAACGGGCTCTTGATTAGAAGAGTAGCAGAGATAGTAAGAGAATATCTGGGCAAGGGCTTCGAGGAGGTTGTGGTATGCTCGGCCATGGATAAGCTCACTGACATATTACTAGATATGATTGAGAAGGCGTCGAAAGGCAACGAGGACAGGGTTGAGGAGATCCTAGACCTAATTCATAGGATGCATCATGGAGCTGTAAGAGAGGCGATTAAGGATGAGTCTTTGAGAGAGGAGATTCTCGGTTCGATCAAGAAAGAGTTTGAAGAGCTTAAAAGAGCCGTTTATGGGGTCTTATATTTACGCGAGGCAACTCCGAGATCGAGAGACTATATAATATCATTTGGAGAGAGGTTCTCTACAAGGATCTTCTATGGAGCGTTGAGAGATCTCGGAGTCAAGTCCGAATACTTAGATGGCAAATCAGCTGGAATAATAACAGACTCGAACTTCGGGGAGGCAAACCCGCTACTTAAGGTGACTAGGTTTGAAGTCAGGAGGAGAATTAAGCCATTGCTCGACGGGGGCATAACTCCTGTCGTAACAGGATTTATGGGAGTGAATGAGGAAGGAGTCTACACGACCTTGGGGAGAGGGGGGTCAGATTATACGGCCACAATTCTAGGCTACTGTCTAGATGCTGATGAGATCTGGCTATGGAGCGATGTAGATGGATTGATGACCGCGGATCCAAGAATCGTTAAGGATGCGAGGGTGCTCTCGAGAGTCTCTTATGCAGAGGCTGTGGAGATGGCGATGTTCGGAGCCAAGGGTTTACATCCAAGAGCTCTTGAACCGGCCATGAATGCGAAGATCCCTGTTAGGATAAGGAACACGTTTAACCCCACGGCCTGCGGGACTCTTATCTCATCGAAGTCTGGTCATACGGAGACGGTCGTTAAATGCGTCTTGCTGGTGCAGGATGTTGGGATGATAACCGTTAAGGGGGTGAGCATGGTTGGAAGACCTGGAACCGCCGCAAGGATATTCTCGATCCTTGCAGAAAGCGGGATAAACATAATGATGATCTCGCAAAGCGTCTCAGAGTCAGGAATATCGATGATCGTTAGGAGGAGTCAGCTTCAGAAGGCCGTAAACTGCCTAGAAGACAACCTGCTTGGAGGATTCGTGAAAGAGGTGGAGGCAGAGGATGATGTAAACGTCGTGGCAATCGTAGGCGAAGGAATGAAGGGAACTCCCGGAGTTGCGAGCAAGGTCTTCGGAGCCGTTGCGAGACGTGGAATAAATATACGGATGATAGCTCAAGGGTCTTCAGAACTCAATATATCGTTTGTGGTGAAGGAGGAAGATGGAGTTGAGGCTGTGAAGGCGATCCATGAAGAATATGGGCTGAGCTTGATAGGAGAACCCTGAAATATTCTTATGGAGAAGATATCCTCGGAATGCTCATAAGACTCCCAGTAGGAATTTCAGAGAAGGAATGCGCTATCTGCGGCAAGAGATCTAAGTTGATCTCAAACTCGATCAAGGTATGTGTAGACTGTCTCAGAGAGAGGCCTGAGGAGTCATTAAGATATCCTATGAAGACTCATGAAGAAGTGAGGAGGAAATTCAGGCTTCCACCAAATCCTCCCAGATCGAGAGATGGTGTCAAATGCAATCTATGTAGCGCTGAATGTGTGATGGAAGACGGCGAGAAAAGCTACTGTGGATTAAGGGAAAACAGAGATGGAAAACTAT
>CAYVHW010000101.1:0-2052 GCA_964451435.1 uncultured Nitrososphaeria archaeon
GCCCCCGTTAGGGAGTGGAATATGAGTAGGGACGAGGAGCTCGAATACGCTTTGAAGAAAAAATTACCGATAAAAATAAGGGAGAGCAAATACAGTATAGATGAGAACCTATGGGGGAGGAGTATAGAGGCGGGCGAGCTCGAAGATCCATGGGTTGAGCCGCCTGAAGATGCGTTCAAGTATGTGATGCCCATAGATAAGGCTCCAGATGAGCCGGAGGAGTTGACGATAGGGTTTAGGAAGGGGGTTCCGGTCTCACTCAACGGAGAGGAGATGGATCTACTCACACTCATCCAAGAGCTCAACGTGCTGGGTGGAAGACATGGATTCGGGATAATAGACCACATCGAGGATAGGGTCGTTGGGCTTAAGTCGAGGGAGGTCTACGAGGCCCCAGCCGCCCTACTCCTAATAATGGCCCACAGGGATCTTGAGAAGATGGTTCTGAGCAGGAGGCTAATCGAATTCAAGGGGATCGTTGAGAGGCGTTGGACGGAGCTCGTATACTCTGGACTATGGTTCGATCCATTGATGGATGCGCTAAACTCGTTCATAGATAAGACTCAGGAAGTCGTGAACGGGGAGGTTAGGGTAAAGCTATACAAGGGGTCGGCGAGGGTCCTGGGGAGAAAGGCGGAGAAGCCTCTCTATGAGCCCGAGCTCATAACCTACACATCTAAGAGCGTCTTCGATCAAAGAGCTGGGGAAGGGTTCACGAAGCTTTGGGGACTTGAAACAAAACTTTGGCATATGAGGAGCAGATCGGAGAGCCGATAAGCGACTTGAAACGCTGCTTCCTCAATTCAATGAGATATCCTCCTCGATAATTCAATGAGTGCTGATGCTATGATCTCCGACGCCTTGAGAAGATCCTTGACGTTAATGAACTCCGATCTCGTATGAGCTAGCTTCGAGTCGCCGGGCCCGAAGGCGGCTATACTCTTGGTTATCTTCGCCAATAGGTTCATGTCGCTCGTCCCAGTCTTCTTAACTATCCTGGGTTTAATCCCATTCCTTAAGCATCCTCTAATCATAGCCCTGACGATCGGGGAGTTTATGCTCACCTCAACAGGTGGGGTTGAGTCGACTATGTCGAGCTCAACATCATAGTTCTTGGATAATGCCTTAAGCTCTGCGATGAGCTCATCGGGTTCATGAGGTTTTGGGAATCTAATGTTTAAGTGAGCGCTGGCCTCCTCCGGCAGGTTTCCAGGCCAGTCTCCAGCCCTCAAAACGGTTATGGCCGAGGTGATCTCATCATAGCTTGATCCGCCGTACCTCTCTCTAACTCTCATCAGAAAATCCAGAATCTCATCGAGTGCAGATTCACCTACGTATGGTGCGGAGCTATGTCCTCCCCTAGCTTTAGCTGAGATTCGGCAGCTCACACTACCTCTGTAGGCGATGGCTACTCCTAGGTTTGTCGGCTCTCCAATTAGGATGTGATCCGCCTTGAATCCACTACCGATTAAATGTCTAGCTCCAAGTCCATCCACCTCTTCTCGAACCAGTCCAGCAACATAGATCTTCAGCCCCTCTACCTTCTCCATGGCGATGGCTCCGGCCAAAATATACGACAATAGCGGGCCCTTCGCATCCACCGCACCCCTTCCATAGACTCTCTCCCCGTCGAAATACGCGTCAAGCTTTCCCGGAACAGTGTCTATGTGGCTTGCGAGGAGTATGGGGATTCCATTACCGTAGGATGCTATGAAGTTCCCGACCTCATCGACAGATCTCTCCTCATACCCAAATTCCTCGACGATCTCACTTAATACATCGTGTAGTTCGCTTTCTCGACCTGAGGGGGTATAGATTTTGATGAGTTTTAGGAGGAGTTCAGCTATCTCATCAACATCCGCAGACATCTCAAATACTCGACCTTAATCCACTAAATCAATTTTTCAGTCGCTCTGGCCTATTAGGGGGAGGATAAGGTTGATCTTGGAGAGGTAGCTAATATCCTAAAAGCTCTTTGAGCTTCCCACTCACAGTCTTCATCTCGTCGAGTATCAAGCCTAGATTAGGGTTCTCGGAGGTCAGGATGAGTAG
>CAYVHW010000102.1:0-2041 GCA_964451435.1 uncultured Nitrososphaeria archaeon
AGGTTGGAGTCAAGATCATGTATCTCACCAATAACTCGGGCCACACATCAGAAGAGTATTATGATAAGCTTAGGAGGCTTGGCATCGAATGCGTTGAGGATCAGATCTTAACGTCGGGTGAGGTTGCCGCAACCTACATAATGGAGAATTCGGGGAGGAGCAAGATATTGGCGATAACTGGGAGAGGGTTCAAGGAGTATTGTAGGAGGATCGGGCATACTCTAATCCCAATTGAGCGGTGGAGCGAGGCGGAATACGTCGTAGTCGGACTGGATCGAGAGGTGGATTATCGAAAGCTTAGAGCGGGTCTTAGAGCCATCTTGAAGGGGGCGAGGTTTGTGGCGACGAACACGGATAAGACCTATCCAACTCCGAATGGACTCGACCCAGGGGCTGGGGCCATAGTGGCGGCTCTTAGAGAATCATCTGGAGTTGAGCCCATCGTTATAGGTAAGCCTTCTAGGATAATTATGGAGGCGGCTTTGAGGAGGCTTGAGATGAGTCCGGATGAGGTTTTGGTGGTTGGAGATAGGTTTGAGACCGATATATTGGCTGGAAAGAATATTGGAGCCGACACAGCCCTAGTCTTGACAGGAGTTTCGAGGAGAGAAGATTTGGTAGGTCTCCCGCCAAATCTTAGGCCAACCTATGTGGCCGAAAACTTGCTTAAGTTGGTTGAGATCGTCTATGCTTAGTGATTGGTAGGGCGTAATCCTCCTTTATCGTCCTCAAAACTATCCTAGTCTCGGTGGACGCCACCCCATCGAGGGATCCTATATGGTCGAGTATCTTCGCCAAGCTCTCCCTTCCATCGGTTCTGAGCTTAATCAAGCAATAATAGTCTCCTGTAACATCATGGATCTCTTGGATCTCCGGTATCTCGGCTAAAGCCTTCAGGACATCCTCATACTTGGCCGGCTGAGCCGTTATCGCTATGAAGGCTGTGAGGGTGAAGCCTAGCTTATCTGGGTCTAGAATTGCCTGAAACCTCCTTATAACACCCGACTTTAACAGCTTCTGAATCCTAGAGTAGATGGCCGCCTCGCTCATCCCAAGGTTCCTCGAGATCTGAGAGTATGAGGCCCTCCCATCGCTTTGAAGTATCTCCAATATCTTGAGATCCTTCTCGTCTAAGCTATGCTTGAGCTTCATCGCAATATTTAGTTCAAGATTGATTATAAATTTTATAAATTTGTCCATGAATCCGGCTCGACGGTTAAAAGCCTCCTAAATAAGCTTTTAGAGTATCCTCGCTTTTGAAGGATCTATTTCGGGGATCTTTTGGCCACCACTACATGTAATGCAGCATGTCTCATGGACTTGAGCTTGACCAACAGCCTCTCTAACAGCTTAAATATGGGCTCAGGTATGAATGGAGTGAACAATCCCCAGTGACAACAGCCCATAAGCTTAACAGGCTTAAAGCCGTTGGCGGAGAGAAGCTCTTGAAGCCTTAAACTTGTATGCCCGACCTCGTAGATGAGGGTGGGAGGAATGGACTCGCCGAGGAAGGGAATCTTATCGTCCGGTATCCTGAGCAGTCTCCTAAGCAGCTTGAGATGCTCTTCGTTCAGCGTTGAGATCATGCATAGTCCCCCGCTCCTCAAAACCCTTGAAAACTCTGAAACCGCCTTTTCAGGCTCTTGAAAGTGGTCGAAGGTTAGGGTGCATAATAGACCTCTAAAAGAACCATCCCTAAATGGTAGATTCTCTCCATCGGCTAAGACCGCGTGGACGTTCTCCCTAACCCCACGTCCTTCCAGCTTTCTGAGAAGAACCTTCAACATCCTTAGGCTTAGATCCATGGAGACTACCTCGACTCCTCTATCAGCCAGCCTCAGAGAGTATCTCCCAGATCCACACCCAACATCCAGCATCAGGGACTCCAATTTATCAAACCATTCCCTCAAAACCTTCTCCTCACATCTCTCAAGCCTCCTAGTTAGATAGAGGAATCGTGAATGATCATAGAACTCGGCCAAGTCATCATAGAGCCTTCTAACCCCATCCTTCCCCTCCAAGATCCTAAACCTTCTCCGAG
>CAYVHW010000103.1:0-2035 GCA_964451435.1 uncultured Nitrososphaeria archaeon
GCCCCCCTAACCCCCTCTACTATGAGTAGGGGTCCTCGAACCTCCGTAACCGTTCTATAAACCATTCCAGCCTTCTCCGATCTCCTCTCCTCGAAACTCATCGCCATAGAGGTTCGTTTAAGCCACCTTATATCCCCATCGATAAAGATCGAAGAGATCTCTTGAAAACCTTCATTCAATTCCTCAGTTTATCTGTTTTCAGCGACTATATTCAGCCTTAAGCTCCTCCATCTCCTCGATCAGCCTCCTCTCGGCCTCATCTATCTCCTCCAGACCCTTCTTCTCCTTGAACCTCAATAACTCGACCAAGTTCTTTAACCCCCTAATCCTCTCGACTGGAACTCCCAGCTTGATGAGTTCTAAAGCTCTCTTATAGAACTCCATAATCGCCTTCAGCATCCTAACCTGTTTCTCGGGTGGACAGTATCTATCCACCTCATGGAAGGCGCTTTGAACCAAGAAGCCCTCCCTGAGGATCTCCGAGGCCAAGAGGATAAGCCTCTGCTCATCTGGTAAGGCTTTCTCACCTATCACCCTCGCGATCTCCTCAAGCCTAGAGGACTCCTCGAGAAGTCGTAGAGCCTCCTCCCTAAGCCTAAACCAATTTGGATCATATCTCTCCCAAAACTCTCTTAGGACATCAACATATCTGCTGAAGCTTCTAAGCCAGTTGATGGCTGGGAAATGTCTTCTGAAGGCGAGCTCGGTGTCGAGAGCCCAGAGCGCTCCAACGAATCTCATGGTCGTGGAGGTTACGGGCTCGCTGAAGTCTCCTCCAGGTGGTGAGACCGCTCCCATGATCGTAACCGATCCTACTCTGTGTTCGCTTCCAAGGGTTACCACTCTTCCAGCCCTCTCATAGAACTTCGCTATCCTCTCGGCTAAGTATGCTGGATATCCCTCCTCCGCCGGAAGCTCCTCAAGCCTCCCAGATAGATCTCTTAACGCCTCAGCCCATCTTGAGGTAGAGTCAACTATTATCCCGACATCATATCCCTGATCCCTATAGTATTCTGCGATCGTTATCCCCATGTAGATGCTTGCCTCTCGGGCTGAGACTGGGAGATTGCTCACATTCGCTATGAAGATCGCCCTCTCGATGAGCTTCTCACCAGTCCTAGGATCCTCAAGCTCTGGGAAGTGAGTTAGGATGTCCGCCATCTCATTACCCCTCTCACCACACCCAACATAGATCACGATATCGGCATCGGACCACTTAGCGATGGAGTGGAGCGTAATCGTCTTCCCGGTCCCAAACCCTCCAGGTATCGCCGCCGTTCCACCCTTCGCTATCGGGAAGAATGTGTCTATCACCCTTTGGCCCGTGAAGAGGGGTTGGGCGAGCGGGAGCCTCTCCTTATATGGTCTTGGAATTCTGACGGGCCAAGTCTGCATGAGCTTTATCTCCCTCTTAACGCCGTTTGGTAACCTTATCTCTGCAATGGGCTCATCAACCCTGAACTCTCCCTCTTCAATATTCTCGACCACGCCATTTATCCCGACTGGAACCAATACTCTGTGCTCGACCACCTTACTCTCCCTAACGACTCCAACAATATCTCCTTCAACCACCCTATCCCCGGGCTTTACTCTAGGCTTGAAGTGCCACTTCTTCTCTCTATTCAGAGGTATCACCCTATACCCCTTCTTGATGAATGGGCCTGCCTTCTTCCATAGCTCCAGCTCCGACCGCTCAAGTCCATCGAAGATTCCCCCAATCAATCCTGGCCCAAGTTCGGCGACTAGAGGCGTCCCTGTGCTTATGACATGTTCTCCAGGTCTTAGGCCGCTCGTATCCTCATAACATTGTAATGCGACCTCCCTCCCACTTATCCTCACAACTTCTCCTATCAACTTCAGGTCTCCGACATAGGCTATGTCCCCTATCTTAACTCCCTTAAGCCCCTCGGCTATGATGAGGGATCCATTGATCCTCTTAATCTCGCCTATCTTCTCCACCCATCTCCACCTCCTTAAACAGCATGGATGCCACCTTCTCTCTGAGGATCGGCCTCAAGCTCTCAAGCCTGCTCTC
>CAYVHW010000104.1:0-1977 GCA_964451435.1 uncultured Nitrososphaeria archaeon
CCTATACTTCAACCATCAATCCACCAACATCTCAGGAACTAGGTCTTATATTGATCTTAGCCGCGATCTCGGCTGGAAAATCTATTATAGGTGAGGGAGGGTTTTTGAAGGAGAAGAGAGGATATGGGCGAGGAAGACGCTAGGAGGTTGAGGATAACCCCGAAGACCTATCTCCCAGTCGCCCTATCGATCATCATGACTTGGATCTGCGTGCTCCTCACCGGGCGTGCGGGAATAATCTTTCCGAAGCCGATCATAACTCCGGTTGAAGAGCCTTCTCCAACAGCTCCGCCCGCTCAAGCCCTCTCGAACCCAGCGCCATACCTAAACACCTTGATAGTGATAGGATTGATCGCGATCTCAAGCATAATCATACTCTATATCGCGAGCAGAAAACCTAGAATTTTAAGGATTTTGGTAGCATGCCTCGCCTGGCTCGTCTCATTCAGCATAACAACCCTCCACCTCCTAAACCTATCCCTGACCCTAAATCCATGGATCTTTAACCTCTGGATACCCTTAGCATCGGCCACCGCGACGATAATAACATATCTTCTAATATTTAGAGGGGGAGAGATCTCCATGTCCTTCGCCGCATCCTATATCGCCTCTGGAGCTGGGGGAGTCATAGGGATGAGTATACCCTATTGGACCTTCCTAGTCCTCGTGGCCGCAATCTCGATCTACGACATCTTCGCAGTCTATAAGGGACACCTCTCCCACCTAACCAAGCAAGATGCCCCAATACTCAGGGGGTTGGCGGTCGAGGTGGGCGATCTAGTTATAGGGCTTGGAGACCTCTTCTTCTACTCTTTGACCATCTCAGCCATCTTTTGGAACCTCGGAGAGACGCCGGCGGTGGTCGCGACCATTGCGATCATGGCGGGCTATACCATCATTCTATTGCTCCTCCAAAGGAAGAGGATAGTCCCAGGTCTCCCGATACCGTTAATCGGCGCTTTGGTCTGCGCGTTTTCGACGAAATTTTTTATGGCATGAATCTCGCCTGTGATCATCTCCATATGTTCTGTGAAAGATCCTTCATCTACGATATTTGGGGAAAAATCGACGTATCTCGGGAAAAAGCTTTTTAATGAAGCTTACACAAAAAGAATAACAATTCGGGGGTTAAGGTATGAAAAGTGGAAGAGTTCTCCTAATGCTTTCGATTCTTGTAGCATTCATGCTGATAATCCCGACGATAAGCTTGCCGACCGCCGCTCAGGAGGTGCCGAGAGGGCCTTGGGTCGATGAAGTTGTCTTTTCCTCGGTGGCTGATGATGCGACGGCCATTAGCATGCTGGAGGCTGGAGAAGCACACCTATACTACTATGGTCTAACCGATCCAGAGCTCTTCAAGAAGGTCAAGGCGTCGCCGAATCTCTGGTATGCAATGTCCTATGGCTCATATAACGAGCTCACCTTCAACCCGGTGGGACCCGAGTTCCCAGCAACCGGAGAGCTGAATCCATTCTGGAGTCCAAGGATAAGGGAGGCCATGAACTATCTCGTGGATAGAAAGTATATTGCAGACGAACTCTGTGGAGGTTTAGCCGTCCCGAGATACCTCGCCGTAACCCCGTCCTTCCCAGATTATGCGCGGCTCATAGATGTTGCGAAGAAGCTTGAGCTCAAGTATAGCTACAACTTTGAGAAGGCTAAGGCGATCATCACTGAGGAGATGAAGAAGCTCGGCGCCGAGCTAGTCGATGGTAAATGGCAGTATAAGGGAAAGCCGGTCACAATAAAGTTCATCATAAGAGTTGAGGATGAGAGGAAGGAGATAGGAGATTATGTCGCATCGCAGCTCGAGAAGCTCGGGTTCACGGTTGAGAGGATGTATAAGACGAGCAAGGAGGCCGCCCCGCTCTGGCTCTTCGGAGACCCAGCCGAAGGCAAGTGGCACATCTATACCGGAGGATGGGTGACGACAGCTATAGCCAGAGATGAGTCAGATAACTTCGACTTCTTCTACAC
>CAYVHW010000105.1:0-1939 GCA_964451435.1 uncultured Nitrososphaeria archaeon
GAGCGGTGAGAACGATGCTCATGAGATTAAAGGATGATGGATTGATAGAGGTGGTTGGGAGGGAGGGATGTAGATTGACTCAGAAGGGTAAGAGGATCTATAAGGAGCTCGAGAAGACGATTAAAGATCTTGGAGAGCTCAAGTTGAAACTCCCATGGAACTATCCATCAAACTACGCTATAGTGGTGAAGAATAGGGCGAAGCTCGTGAGGAGGGGATTAGAGCAGAGAGATGAGGCGATAAGGGCTGGGGCGAGGGCGGCCATAATCCTAACCTATCAAGATGACAGGCTGATGATGCCGGGCGTAACGGATCTGGTGGAAGAGCATCCAAGCTTCGCCTCCAGCATAATTGAGGCCATCAAGCCTGAGAATGGAGATGTGATAATAATCGTCGGGGCAGATGACCCGTTGAGCGCTAGACATGGAGCTTTGGCGGCCGCTGAAACCCTACTCTGATTCCTCGAAGTGTCTCCTCCACTTCTCGGATGGAAATCTCTTCTCCATTATCTCAAGCTCTCTCTTGAAAGCCTCCTCTAAATTTACGTTAAACCTATTTGTCAATTGGAGGAATAGCGTGAATGCTTGGGCGAATTCCCTAGAAACCTCTCCGACCGGAAGCTCGTGGCCTAGTCCTGAGACCTTATACCCCTCTCTAACTAGGATATGTCTCCCTATCTCGGAGAGCTCCTCGATTAGGTGGGTGAAGATCTGCGACTCACTAAACCTATTCCAGCACCTCTCCTCCTCGAATCTCAAGATCCTTTGCTGAGCCTCCCGAATCCTCAAGCCCATCCACCGCCGATTCCAAACAAGTCCAGGAAATAAAGATATATCAATTGATCCCAACACTTTAGAACGTTGACGGAGGGTTGATGATGGCCTCTCTAGAAGAGCATTTGAGTAGAGCTGTCGCAGAGCTTCAAGCTCTTGAGAGGGCGATCTCAGATCTACAGTCTAGGGTTACGGCGCTAAGGGTTTTGATGAACGAGTATGATGGAGCGATAAGCCTACTCGATGAATTGAAGAGGCGTGGAGGGTTGACCGAGGTCTTAGTCCCGATAGGTGGGGGAAACTTCATCCACGCAGAAGTGAAGAGGCTCGACATAGTTGAGGTCAGCATAGGCTCTGGAATAGTCTTGAGAAAGTCGTTGGAGGATGGGAGGAAGATAATGGAGAAGAGGAAGGAGAGCCTATCGAGGGCGATAGAACTATATGAGAACAGGATAGTTCAATATGCTCAAAGAGCGGATGAGCTTAGGAGGGTTGTCAACGCCCTCGCCGCGAGGTTGAGGGAGGAGCAGGCTAAGTCCCAAGAGTCCAAGAGCTGAGATACCTCTTCTGCTCATCGGTCAGCCTCTCAACCTCTATCCCCATGGCCTCAAGCTTGAGGCCCGCGACCTCCCTATCAATCTCCTCTGGAACCTTCAAGACATCTCTTGGAAGCCTTCCACGATTCTCGACCAAGTATCTCGCTGATAGGGCTTGTAGGCTGAAAGACATGTCCATGACTTCGCTTGGATGACCTTCGGCGCACGCTAGGTTCACGAGCCTCCCCTCAGCTAAGAGATATAGCCTCCTCCCATCTCTCAAGACGTACCTCATGATACAATCAGATATGCGCTCCTTTCTGATCGAGATCTCCTCTAGGTCTCTTACACTTATCTCGACGTTGAAGTGGCCTGCGTTCGCTAGGATCGCTCCATCTCTCATCGCCTCGAAGTGCTCCCTCCTAATCACGTTTATGTTCCCCGTGGCCGTTATGAATAGATCTCCATGTCTCGCCGCCTTGCTCATGGGTTCTACATTGAATCCATCCATGACGGCTTTAAGCGCCTTAATCGGATCTACCTCGACCACCGTGACCCTCGCACCCATCCCCCTAAGCTTATAAGCTATCCCGGATCCAACATTTCCGAATCCGACCACTACGGCATCCC
>CAYVHW010000106.1:0-1909 GCA_964451435.1 uncultured Nitrososphaeria archaeon
GGTCACGATAGTCATGCCCGATGGGATGAGCGAGGAGCGGAAGAAGCTCATCAGAGCGCTCGGGGGAAACATAATCTTCACCCCTGGAGGGGAGAGCGATGTCGATCTAAGCATGGAGAAGGCCAAGGAGATAATAAGGGAGAACCCTGGAAAATATTGGTTCCCAAACCAATACGAGAATCCAGATAACGTCGCAGCCCACTACAAGACGACCGCGCCTGAGATCTGGAAGCAGACGAAGGGGAAGATAGATGCCTTCGTGGCGACTCAGGGGACGGGTGGAACCGTGAGCGGGGTTGGGAGATACTTGAAGAAGAAGAGGAAGAGGATCAAGATCTATGCGGGAGAGCCGACCGAAGCACCCCTACTGGCCGAGGGTAGGTGGGGATCTCATAGGATCGAGGGCATAGGCGATGGATTCGTCCCAAGAAATCTAGATCTAAGCGTCCTAGACGGCGTGATCCTAGTCTCATCCGAGGAGGCGATAGAGATGACGAAGAGGTTGATAAGGGAGGAGGGGATCTTCTGCGGAATATCATCTGGAGCAAACGTCGTCATGGCGATAAAGCTCGCTAAAAAGCATCCAGAGCTAAAGAACATAGTCACGATGATAAACGACAATGGATATAGATACTTCTCGACCGCAGTCTTCGGGGTTAAGAAGGAGCTTAGGATACCTGAGCGAGAGCATCCAATGGACGAATACACCAGGAAGCAGCTTGAGAAGTATCAGCCTAGATGGGAGATCATCAGATAAAACATCTCCATAGAAGACCTCCCGATTAATGATCCTGTACTTCGACTCCTAAAAGGCTTGGGCGACGGGATACCTTAAATACAGTTATCTCCCGTCTTTGGCTTGGAAACGGGTATGATGTTCCCGATCAGATGCTTCACATGCGGAGCCTTAATAGCGGATAAGTGGGAAGAGTATGAGCGGAGGGTTGAGGCCGGAGAAGATCCTAGAAAGGTCTTAGACGATCTAGGGATAAAGAGATACTGTTGCAGGAGGATGTTCCTAAGCCACTACGAATACTTCGACGAGGTGATAAGGCTTCACACCCTATTCAGCCAGCATAAGAAGTATCTTGGGAGGTGAGTGAGTAATGGCTGTCGAGATCAAGAAGATTAAGGCGCGTAAAGTCTACAACAGCAGGGGAGAGGAGACGGTCGAGGTAGAGGTATGGGCTGGAGAAGGATATGGGAGAGCCGCGGCCCCAGCTGGGAAGAGTAAGGGAGGGAAGGAGGTCGCATACTATCCAGCCGGAGGGGTGGATGAATCTATCAGGCTGATAAATAATGAGCTGTCCAAGAAGCTCATCGGACTCGATGCATCTGATCAAGAGGCCGTCGACGACCTGCTGAGGGAATTTGATGGAACCGAAGACTTTAGGAGGCTCGGCGGAAACGCGGCCTTCGCCACCTCGCTCGCAACAGCCCTAGCCGCGGCCAAGGCTTTGGGAAAACCCCTATTCGAACATCTTAGATTGGTCGATGAATTCAGGCTACCGTATCCGCTTGGAAATGTTATTGGTGGAGGGAAGCATGCTGGGAAGGGTGCTCCAGACTGGCAAGAGCTCTTAGTTAGCCCGATAGGGGCGAGAGATGTCTATTCAGCCGTTAAGGCGAACTTCATGGTCCATCGAAGGGCTGGAGAACTATTAGACAAGCATCTTGGAGGATTCACCCTCGGTAGAGGCGATGAGGGAGCCTACGCGCCGCCGATCAACACCGAGAAGGGATTGGAGATCTTGAAGCAGGCGGCGGACGAGGTGTCCGATGAGCTTGGATTCGAGATAAGGGTCGGGGTCGATATAGCCGCCTCAAGCCTATGGGATCCAAAGAAAGGAAAATACGTCTACCCAACCGAGGGGATAGAGCTTAGCAGGGAGGATCACATGAATAGGGT
>CAYVHW010000107.1:0-1881 GCA_964451435.1 uncultured Nitrososphaeria archaeon
GGCTTAAGATTCTGGCCGAGGCTGGGAGAGATTTGAGATACTTGCTCAACAGAGGGTATAATAGGTCTTCATCACTCAAGCTCGTCGGAGACAAGTATAGGTTGAATAGGGCTGAGAGATCCATCCTCTATAGAGGGATATACTCGTTAAGCGATGTGGAGAGTATAACGTCGAAGAGATTGATGGCCGAGGATCTAAGAGACGAACACGTCTTGATCGACGGATTCAACGTGATGAACACAGTTGAGGCCATGCTTAGAGGCGAGCCCCTAATCCTATGCGACGACGACGTACTCAGAGACTTCTCGGAAATTCATGGAAAGTATAAGCTCAACGAGAAGACCCATGAATCCCTACGACTACTCCTTAAAGCACTGAAAGAATTAAGGATCGCATCCGCGAAGATACTGTTCGAGAGCCAGATAAGTAAGAGCGGCGAGATAGCAGGCTATGCGAGGAGGCTCTTAAGGGGGATAGGATTAGATGGAGGCGCCGAGACGGCGAAAAACGTCGACTCACAGCTTCAGAGATCTAAGCGCGTGATCATGACCAGCGACTCAGCAATACTCCTAAGATGCGTCAAGTTCTACGACCTCCCAGCATATATCCTGAGATGGATTCCGAGAACGAGGATAATAAGCTTAAAGATCACAATAGGAAACTCACAAGGTAAAAATATAAGGTGAACCAGACCTAACATGTGAAAAGGGCCCGTGGCCTAGTATGGATAAGGCGGCGGCCTCCTAAGCCGCAGATCGTGGGTTCAAATCCCACCGGGCCCGCTTCACCTCCTCTAGGATTTTTGGGTCGATAGCGGTTTGGTAAATAATGTCGCCATTTCTCAGATTCTAGAATGTTTTAGGATGAGGGTTTACTTGTGTGGGATGAGGCAGATGAATCTAAGTTTCCCATTCCCCACATTTATGAAGCCATGCTTTAGGTCTGGGGGAACATATACCGCGTATCCCGAGCCGATTATCCTTTCATCCTCTCCGGCGATGAGCTTACATCTGCCCTCTAAGATGAATACCTCATGCTCCCATGGATGGCTGTGTATAGGCGTCCTCCCACCGGGATCTACCTCGAAGAATCTCATTGAAAAGTTTGGTGCTCCATCATCCTTTGATATGAGCCACCTTACCCAAGCCTTCTCCGCCCCCTCCTCCCCTACCTTCAACGCCTCAACCTCTGATATGTGAACCACCTTATACTTGGATCCGCTTGCCATGTTGAAAATCCCTAGAACCTGTGAGATAAAGATTATCTGCTATTGACGATCTCTCCATCATGAATCATATTTTTATCCAGCCCAACTCCACATCAAATCGTGAGTTTCAAGGTCTTCGATAAGCTCCATCTGAGATATGATGAATGGTATAAGAGGAATCATGTGATCTTTGAATGCGAGCTCAAGGCTCTAAGGATGCTGAAGCTGGGTGGAAGGGGTTTAGATCTAGGGGTTGGGACAGGGATCTTCGCGAGTAGGATTGGAGTGGAGTTTGGAGTTGATCCAGCCTTGAACCCGCTCAGGCTCGCCAGGGATAGAGGTGTCGAGGTGGTTCAAGCGATGGGGGAGTATCTGCCATTTCGTGATAAATGCTTTGACTACATATTGATCGCTTTAAGCTTGTGCTTCTTCGATAATCCGATGAGTATCTTGAGGGAGGCGAGGAGGTGTTTGAAGGATTCTGGGAGGATCGCGATCTGCGTAATCTTAAAGGACTCCAGTTGGGGAGATATTATGAGATGCTTAAGGAAAAGGGGCATGGCTTCTACCGCTACGCCAACTTCTACACACTCGATGAGATTAAAGAGATGCTGAACTCGATTAATTTATCCATCGAGAAGGTTTATGCAACCCTCAGCTACACCCCCGAGGAT
>CAYVHW010000108.1:0-1803 GCA_964451435.1 uncultured Nitrososphaeria archaeon
TGTAGGGTCTGCGGGAGGACGTTTAAGACCTCTTATGCCCTTAAACAGCACTTGAAGTCAAGCCATCCAAGATACTATTATGGGACTAGAATAGGCATCCCGTGCATGATAATCGCCGTCGTGGTTTTCGCCTCGTTATTCGCAATTTATCTAACCTCGCATCAACCCACTCAGACCATAACTAAGATCACGACCTCGATACAGACAACTTCTCAGATCGCCCTGACCACCACGCAGACCATTCAAAAGACGGAGAAGACCTGTATAGTTTACTTCACGTACATCGGCTGCCCAAACTGTGCTGTTACAGATCCGGTAGTCCTATCTAAGTGGCCTATGAAGTATGGGAGGTTTGTGGTGATAGAATATGGGTGGAGGGCTGGAGAATTGAGTCATCCAAACTTTCGGAGCGCCCTCACCTATGCCAAGGTCTATCACAGTCATGCAGCAGTTCCCCAGATAATCTTGAGCACGGCGAGGCGCTGGGTTGGAAGGGATAAGGTTCTAGAAGCTGAGAAGCCATTGAGCACCCTTAAGGCGAATCCATGTCCATTGATCTCGGACTCCAAGCCCATATCAAAGCCGTTCGAGAAGGTTAAGCTTAAAGAGCTTCCGGGGCTGCCGAAGATCTGGGCGAATGGAAGGATTCTCATCTCCCTCGGTAATGGGAGCTGGATCTTCGGATGGAATGGGAGTCGGGTGATGGTGGGAGATGTTGGGGATAAAATTATGGATGAAAAACATCTAAAGCAGCTATTGTTCGTGGATGATGTCAGGGGATGGTTGAGAGGATATAGGTTTGAGGTTTTAGAAGGTGTTAAGGTTCCCTTCTCAGGCTCAGCGTTTCCACCAAGCTCAGGATATGTTCCAGCCGCATACTTCGAGAACGCTGTGAAGATTCCCGTTGAGGCATCCGATCCACCTCCAAACGACTCGGAGAATTCTCCGATAAACCTCCTATTGCTCACGATAAGCATAGCTGGGATGGATAGCTTGAATCCATGCGCCTTCTACATCCTAACCTTCCTCCTAAGCATCCTGCTATACGCGAGGTCTAGGAAGAAGATCCTAATCGTTGGAGGGGTCTTCGTTATAACCTCAGGCCTATGCTACTTCCTATTCATGGCCGCTTGGCTCAACATATTCTTGTTCGCCGGCCAGATAGAGATCTTAGTCTGGATCGTTATGGGGTTCGCGATGCTCGCCGGAATCCTAAACATAAAAGACTACCTATATCCCAAGCCCATCGAGTCTGGTGGTAGGTTGGCGAGGATCGGGGCGTCCATGAGGAGATTGTTGAGGAAGGGATCTATGCCCGCCTTAATTCTCGGATCATTCGCCCTAGCATTCACGGTCAACATCTATGAGCTTATATGCACGGTCGGCTTCCCCGTGATCTACACGGAGATCCTCTCATCCTATAAGCTCCCCCTAATCGTCCACATCCTCTACCTAATCCTCTATAACGTGATCTACATAATTCCATTGGCGGCCATAGTCTTGGCCTTCGCATTCGCTCTCGGCGGGAGGAGGCTGACGGAGTATCAGGCCAGGGTCTTGAAGCTCGTCTCAGGCTGGCTCATCCTAGTCCTCGCCCTAACAGTCCTCCTAAACCCGGCCATGCTCGAGCATCCATTAACCTCCCTCCAAGTCATGCTCATGGCCCTCGGAGCCTCAGCCCTCACCATGGCCTTGGAGAGAGGGGTTAGAGGCTGGATCTATGCGAGGAGAATGCGTGGCCCTCCTAGGGCTGATTGAGGAAACCTTATAAGCCCATTTAAGACTTTTAGAACGCCTAAACCC
>CAYVHW010000109.1:0-1748 GCA_964451435.1 uncultured Nitrososphaeria archaeon
CCGTATAGATCCTCATACACTTATGACAATAGGAGATCCATCCAACCAGCTTAAGTTGCTCCTTTGCCTTCGTGATCCCCCTATCGACAGCCGTGAACACCTTGATGTAATGGTCTTTCTGGAAGGAGAGGATGGGCTTCGCGGCGAGCCCCAGTCTCGCGGCAGTCCTAACCATGAAACCCGCCAGAATCCTTAAGGCGATCTCCTTCGAGAACGGGGTCTTCGAGACGATGACATCATATTTCCTAAGACATGAGGCTGGCTTTGCGCCAGTTAAGGCTGACATATCCGTCGCCGTCGCGCTTAATACCCCTCCCCTATCGCATCCCCTGAATCCATTCTCCATGAACTTTGCGGGTGATCCGGCTGGATCTATATCCACGTAATCATATCTCGGCCTCCCCCTCCCACACATGGAGAGGAGCTCGTTCGCCTCTAGGTTCATGGGCTTAACATATTCTCCAACATCATTCAATTCGATGTTCAGTTTCATGAGCTCATAGGCTTTCTTTGAGATATCGTTCGCCACAACCTCATCCACAACATCGGTCTCCAAGGCCAATCTAATGCTCCTCACACCCGTCCCAGCGAGGGGCTCGCAAACTCTAATTCTCCTACCTTTGAAGAATGTCTTTGCGAAGAGTATGGCCATGTCGCGGTTTGGCTTGGAGACAGGATTATAGAATACTGGGAGACTTGTCGGGGCATATCCCTTCTCGCTTGGAAGCCTTGGAGCATAGAACTTGGCCTTACCCTCAATCCTAAGCTCGACCTCGTATCCAAGCCTCTCAACGACATCCCTCATCTCTTCTCCAAAGCCTCCAAGATCTTGCCGACTATGATCCTCGGAACCTTATTCCTGTTCTGCTCATTCAGGGTTATGAGGTTGTCTCCAGCGAGCCTCCTAACCTTCATCGCGAGGTTGTCCCTAGATCTATAATGGACGGTTAAGACAGCATGCTTATCTGAATTCAATAACCTTTCAACGGCATCCCTAAATTTTCGGCTGAAGAGCTCCATAGGCCCAACCTCGTCGACGACGACCACATCCGCATCTCTAATCCCGTCAAGTATAGCCGAGACTCCGATCCTCTCGAGATCCGCTAGATTCACCCTATATCTTCCAAGCCTTGGCCCATCTCTCAGATTTACGTGGGCGAGTATGCCCTCCCCTCCACCAATCCTCTTAACCATGAATCCAACCCTCCTCCCACCAACCCTCAGCTCCTCCGTATACATCCCATCGACCTTCACGCCCTCGCTCTTGAGTTCCTCGACTATCTTTAGGATCGCCGTGGTCTTCCCGCATCCAGGTCTACCGGTTAAGGCGTAGAGTATGCGGTTACCGCTTCTCCTCTCCATCCCCAACTTGAGGGGATTTCATCTGGTTAAAAATCATCCCCTCTCCAAGGTTTTTGAGAGGATGGATCTCCTCTCCTCAAGTTCTTGGCCGATGGTCTTGATCGGGATTATCGTGAGGCTCTTAGAATCTTGATCATACTCTATCTTCGCCTCGATCTTGAATACGTCCCTCAAATTCTCCTTGGTCAAGACCTCTATGGGTCTCCCGATGCCCTTAATCCTCCCACCATTTATCAGGATTATCCTATCGCTGTATCTCGCGGCGAGGTTTAGGTCGTGGATCGCGCAGATTATCGTAAGCCCAAGTTTCTCGACCAACTCCTTCAAGAGATTCATGATCTCGATCTGATAGCATACATCTAGATTTGATGTGGGCTCGTCTAGGA
>CAYVHW010000110.1:0-1616 GCA_964451435.1 uncultured Nitrososphaeria archaeon
TTATCCGCTTACAGTATTCCATGATCTTTCCATAGATTGGAGCCGGGATCGTCATGGTCATGGTGACCGGGCCCATAGCCGTCTCAGTCGTCATCGTCAAAAACTCGAAGCCCGTTGTGGTTCGGGTGGTTCCTCCCTCAACCCGAGTTATGGTCGTCTCATAGACGGTTTTTGGGATTGTATAGACGGCGGTGGTTCCTGGAAAGCTTACCCCGGGGATTGTTACGACGCTTACAGGCTCGCCCTCAACCACGATTACGCATTCTTGATCGGGTCTCATCTCGATATGGATAACCCTATAGCCTCCATGAATTACGGTGATGACGCCTGTCGTTCCAGGCTTCGTTATGGTGGTGACTTTTGTGGTTCCAGGCAGGGTTATGACTGTTGTGGTTGTGACTCTTATGACCTTCTGCGCGACGCCTATAGAGAGGAACGCGAGGACCAGCGTTATCACAACGACTTGGACGAGGATCCTGCTTCTCGCATCCTTCTCCAATCTAAACACCTCCAATTACCTAAATCAGGTTAATTTGATCTCCTCGACGTGGATTTAAGTTATTCGATCTGATGGATCTTCAGTAATACTTACGACTTTCCCCGGCGACGGTGTTTGAAGATCTTTAATAAGAGCTGGAATTATATGATGAAAATATTGAGCATATTGAATTTCACCTAAATCTTCTTTGAAGAGCCTTCTTCTCAGCCTCAACTATCAACTCTATCAGTTTCATGCTCTCATGCGGCTCCTTCTTTAAGATCTCTGTGACCTCCTTTAGGGTTAGCCCCCTCGCTGAGAGGACTAGGGCGGCGGCTCTACCATACTTTGATATTAGGACGCTGTTTCTCCTAAGCTCGGCTATTATCCTCCTCTCCTTCTTGTTTATCGGCTTCCCCTTCCTCGCTATCAATCCAAGAGCCTCTTCAAGAGAGTATTTCGTCAATCCGATTTTATCCGATCCACAAACGGGACATTTGGGCTTAATCGGAAGCTCTTTTACGAGAATGCTTCCATAGTGTTCGAAGCAGTCGGTGCAGACCATTAGCCAAGGCTCATTCAATAATCTGCTCCTCACGGCCATCAGCACAACCCTCCTCATCCCCTCGACTGTCGAGACCTCTCCCTCGAACCTAAACCGCTCAACCGTGAGCCTGGCTAGAGGAGATGGCTCATCGGTCGGCGAGATCCATCTCAAGAGCTTTATCTCGCCATTGACTATCTTCTCCAACAACTCTCTAGATCTCTCGAGCTCGAAGTCGTGGAATAGGGTGTAGTTTAGGGTCTCCTCATAGACCACGGTTCCCTTCAAGGTCTCGGCGAGCTGATTGATGTTTATCTCGGAGAGGGATGCATCAGATCTTATGACATCCATCTTCCTCGCGACGTGAACCAGTCTGCGCTTGAATAGGGTTGAGGACTCGATGGCCTCGACCAGCTTCTCCCTATAATCACCCTCGAGAATATCCTTTATCACCTCCATGACCAAGTTTCCAGAGATGTGCTTTGATCTGAAGACCACTCGATATGGGTCTTGATGGCCTTTGACCGGAGCCTCGATCCGCTTTGCTAGGAAGTGGGCCACGATCTTCTGGATAGTCCTATTCACCTTCAATCC
>CAYVHW010000111.1:0-1536 GCA_964451435.1 uncultured Nitrososphaeria archaeon
CGCTGTGTGGATCCGTGTTGGATCCTCTTCTCCGCTGCCTCGGCCCTCTTCTCCCCTGCCACTCCTCGGGGGCTGCCGCCGCCATTTCTCTAAATTCTCCAGATCTTCTCCTTTCTCCTCACTTGGCCTATTGCTATGATGAAGGCTATTATGGTCGCCGTGATCGTCGAGATTACTAGGAGGTCTCTCGTCAAGGTCTTGCTCAAGGCATCCGTTAAGATCGACTCGATGGCCTCGATCACCCCAAGGATCTCTATTGTGTAGCCGCTGAAGTGGGGGATGTAGAGGAGGATGCTGGCACCCTTCGACGAGATCACGAAGACGTATGCTGGCTCCCGATAAACTTCTGAGGCTAGGTCTAGGATGCTTGAGGCTAGGATCGCCTCCCTCCCGTTGACCAGAACCTTAAACTCCTTAATCCTGTCCAGATCTAGCATATCTGGCTTGAGCTGGATCACGATTATCCTCCCAGATGTTCCATTCGGGGCTTCAACCCTCAGCCTCAACCTATTCTTCTCTACGTTGAGCATCCTCACGCTTAGATTTAGATCGAGTCTCAGCTGAGACGAGTTCTCCCTCCCGACCTCGACTAACGCCCCTATAACCGTTTGATTCTTCTCGATGACAACCTCGCTTTTAGCCGACTTATTTCCAGCGGCAACCTCCTTGCATATCTTTATGACGGTCTTGTTCCCAACCGTTATCAAGATCTCCTTCACCATCGACAGACCTCCAGCCCCAGCCTGAAGGGTCATATAATGCTCGATCCTAATCGTCTTCTCCCTTCCAGGCGTCACGGTTACATTTATCTCCTTAAGCTTCGCGGTTAAGTTGAGCTTCTCAATCCGCGGGCGGATCTTGGTCACGTTCACGACCGCTATAGTCATGGTGGTGTTGGGGAGGGTCACCGTCTTAGTGGTGAGAACCTTACTCGGCTTCCTAACGGTCTTGTTAACTCTCCCGATAGGGGTGTGCGGTGTCGGGGTTTTAATCGTCGTCGACCCCACCGCTTCGAGCATGGACTCTATCTCATCCTCGATCTCATCCAAGACCTCCTCGATCCTCTCTAGGATCTCCTCGACATCTTCCGGAACCTCGCCGGCGTTAATGGATGAGAGAGCCTCGTTTATCTGCTTGAGAACCTCGTTAAGCGTGGATTGAATCCTGCTCACATTCAGGCTCATTCTAGTTAGGTTTGAGAGCCTTAGGCGAAGTTCTAGAGCCCTCTTCCTCAAGTTTTCGAGGATCTCCCTAAACCTCGACTCGATGAAAGTCTTATTCACGTGGGCTTGAGCCGCCGACCTCAGAAGTCTCTTAACCCCATCTATCACGATCTTCGCACGGGACTTGGCGCGCATGGCCATGAAGAGAGCTGTTTGAGGGGCTTCATCCAAGAGTTGCTTCGCCCTCTCCAAAGATTGTTCAGCGTCGTTAAGGAGTTCCTCCAGCATCGATGTAGATAATCCTAGCTCCCTTGCCTCCTCCAGCAATCTTTTGGCCTCGGCTATCATCTCCGACGCCTCATCTATCGCCTGC